>CAVCAV010000175.1:0-6425 GCA_963600165.1 Christensenella sp. UBA1685
TTAAAGCCATAGGGAATCTTTGGTTGAACCCAAAACACACGAATCATCTCATGTTAGAACAAACGATACTCGCCGCCCTCCGTGCCGGCCAGGCCATCATGGACGTATACACCCACCCCGACACCGACTGGGAGGTGGAACGCAAGGCCGACAATTCGCCCCTTACGCTTGCCGACCGCCGTTCGCACGCCGTCATTGCCGAGGCCCTTTCCGTCTCGCCCCATCCGCTCCTGAGCGAGGAAGGCGTGCACCTGCCCTACGAAGAACGCAAGGACTGGCACACGCTGTGGATTGTTGACCCCCTCGACGGCACAAAGGAATTTCTCAAGCGCAACGACGAGTTCACCGTCAACATCGCCCTCGTGGAAGACGGCGTACCCACCCTCGGTGTCATCTACGTGCCCGCCAAGCACACGCTCTATTGGGGCGTGAAAGGCCAGGGCGCCTTCCGTGCCGAAGTGGACGCCGAAACGCTCGAGCGCTCCGAAGCCGTGCGCATTCCGCAGGCCGACGCCAAGAACGGACGCCCGTTCCGCGTGGTGGCCTCGCGCTCCCATCTCTCGCCCGAAACGCAGCAGCTCATCGACGAGCTCCGCACGGCCCATCCCGACCTCGACACCGTCAGCGCCGGTTCGTCGCTCAAACTCTGCCTCGTGGCAGAGGGCAAGGCCGACATCTATCCGCGTCTCGCCCCCACCATGGAGTGGGACACCGCCGCCGGCCATGCCATAGCCCTCGCCGCCGGATGCACCGTCACCGATGCCGCCACGGGCGAGCCGCTCCGCTACAACAAGCCCGACCTCCACAATCCGTTTTTCATTGTGGCACCGGGGAAATAGAAGACTCCCCCCCCCAGAAAATAAAACATTCAAAACAAATAAAACGAGGCTGCGCCTCTGTGGCGTCCTTTTTTACGCAATTTGTGTTGAGAATAAAACGTTCAAAACGAATAAAACGAGGCTGCGCCTCTGTGGCGTCCCTTTGCGCAATAAAGGTGGAACCTTTTGTTTTGTTCGTTCTCTGTGTAACAACTCCTTGTGTGGGCATAGCCTCGTTTTATTTGTTTTGACCGTTTTATTTTCTCTCACAAGAGCAAGTTCCATTTACGTCTCCTAAACCCCTCTCCCCGCCGTGACATTTTCTTCCATCTTCGTAATCGTCATCCTGGTGTTTGTCATCGTGGCACTCATCAAGGACCGCATGCGCCCAGGCCTCGTGCTGCTCTCGGGTGCGGTGGTGTTTATGTGTGCGGGCATACTCACTCCGCGCGAACTCCTTGAGGGCTTTTCCAACAAGGGGATGATCACCGTGGCCATGCTCTTCCTTGTGAGCGAGGGCGTGCGCCGGTCCGGTCTGCTCGAAGAGCTGCTGCGCAAACTCCTGCCGAAAGGTACGGGCACCAGCGTGCGAAGCGTGCAGCTGCGCATGCTTCCTGTCATCAGTTTCATCTCCGCCTTTCTCAACAACACCCCCGTGGTGGTCATCTTCGCCCCCATGATAAAGCGTTGGGCCGAGAAGCACAAGGTGTCTGCCACGAAACTCCTCATCCCGCTCTCCTACGCCACCATCCTCGGCGGCGTGTGCACCCTCATCGGCACCAGCACCAACCTCGTGGTCCACGGCATGGTGATCGATGCCGGCTACAGCGGCTTCACCATGTTCGAACTCGGCAAGGTGGGCCTCGTCCTTGCCCTCGTCGGTCTGCTCTACATATGGATAGCCTCGCCTTTCCTTCTCCCCGAACGGCGCGACAACCCCGACGAGCAGGCCACCGAAGCCGAGGCTTCGCTCCAGGGCATGCACCGCATAGAAGTGGTGCTCGGCGCACGTTTCCCCGCCATCAACAAAAAGGTCTACGATTTTGACTTCAAACGCAAATACGGCGCCACGGTGCTCGAACTGCGCCGCGGCGGCGAGGTGATGATCATGCACGACCTCCGCAACGAGCGCTACCGCGAGGGCGACACCCTGGTGCTCCTTGCCGACGACTCGTTCATGCACAACTGGGGCGACTCGTCGTTCTTCCTCATGGTGAGCAACGGCCACGATGCCGAACCCAAACTCAGTCCCACGAAGCGCTGGCTCGCTGTGGTGCTCATGGTGCTCATGATTGTGGGCGCTGCCGTGGGCGAGCTCCCCGCCGTGCGCGAAGCGTGTCCGCGCATGAAGCTCGACATGTTTTTCTTCGTCAGCGTGGTGACGGTGGTTATGGGCTGGCTCAGCATTTTCCCCGCCCGAAAGTATACGAAACACATCTCGTGGGACATTCTCGTCACCATCGCTTCGGCCTTCGCCATCAGCCGCGCCATGCAAAACTCCGGCATGGCCGACGCCGTGGCGGCATGGGCGGTGGACCTCAGCCGCAACAACAGTCCCATTGTGCTGCTCGGCGTGGTGTTTGTCATCACCAACGTGTTCACCGAACTTATGACCAACAATGCCGCAGCGGCGCTGGCCTTCCCCATCTCGCTCTCCATAGCCAACCACATGGGCGTGAGCCCCATGCCTTTCTTCGTGACCATCTGCATGGCGGCGTCGGCCTCGTTCAGCACCCCCATCGGCTACCAGACGAACCTCATTGTGCAGGGTGTGGGAAACTACCGTTTCTCCGACTTCGTGCGCATAGGCCTTCCGCTCAACATCATTGCGCTCATCGTCACGCTCATCTTCGTGCCGATTTTCTGGCCGTTTTGAGCACTATGGGGGCGAAGTCTCGCTTCGCGAATGTGCAAATGTGCGAATGTGCAAATAAGCTGCGCGGCATGTCCACCCTCTATGGGGGCGACGTTTGAAACGTCGCGTTCTACACGGCGTTGACTGAGCGGTGATGCGAAGTCAGGAGACTTCGCCCCCATGCGCTACGCCCCCATCTCCTTCTTTTATTTTGCTTGAACATGAAACACCTCTGTGCCGTTTTCTTTTTCTTTCTGACCATTACGACCCTTTCTGCCCAGTCGGCATGCGCATCAGCCTCCCTTCCCGACACGGCGTCCACGTCCACCCTTGCCGCTTTGCGCACCCGCATCGACTCTTTGGACAACGCACTCCTTCAGGTGCTTTCCGAACGCATGAAAGTGTGCGAAGCCGTGGGTGAATACAAAAAGCAGAAAGGCATTGCCGTGGTGCAGAGCAACCGCTACCACGAACTCGTCAACCGCCTCTGTCGGCTTGGCACCTCTTTGGGTCTTACTGACTCCTTCGTAAAACAGCTGATGGACCTCATCCACGAAGAGTCCGTCCGTCGCCAAAACGAGCTCAACGGAAAGCAGCAAACGGGCGGGGAAAACTAAAAAATTCAGCAGAATTCTTCAACGGCATAGAGCGGAATGTTTTCCATCCATTCCTGGTCGCGATAGGGCGACATGGAGAAACGCACCGCTTTCAGGTCCGGCCGTTTGTCCATAAACGTTTTGAGCGATTTTGAACGCAGGTTCTCCTCCGCTTTTACCTCTATAGGCACGATGCGTCCGCCGTGTTGTGCCAAGAAGTCCACTTCAAGGCGTGAGTCCTTGCGTGAGTAGTAATAGACGAACGTGTCTGTGGTGCACAAGAGTTGGCACAACACGTAATTCTCCGTAAACGCCCCTTTGCTTTCCGTCATAACCGTGTTGGACGTGAGCATTTGCGCCGGTTCCATCTGGCTCAAGGCCCCAAGCAATCCTACGTCGAGAAGAAAAAGCTTGAATGCGTTGAGGTCCTCGTAAAACTTGAGCGGCATGCCGGCTTCTTTTACGCGGTGTACGCGGTGCACGAGTCCGGCGTCCACCAGCCATTGTATCGCCATTTCGAAATCCTTTGCCCGTGCGCCTTCTTTTACCGCGCCGTAAACGAACCGCTTGTTCTCTTTGGCCAACTGTGCAGGAATGCTTTGCCAAACCATGCTGATGCGTGTGGCATCGGTAGGACTTACATGCTTCGACATGTCGCTGCGGTAAATGAAGAGGATGTTGTTCTGCACCTTGCGTACGTCAACGGGCGAGTTGGTCAAAAGAAACGTCTTCACGGCTTCGGGCATGCCGCCTACAAAGTAATATTCCCGAAGGAGAAGCGTGAGGCGCTCGTGCAGCAACTTTAGCGTAGCCCAGTCGCGTGCTTTTAATATGCCAAGCAAACGGTCTTCTCCTTTGGCCAAAAGAAACTCTTCGAACGACATGGGGCAAAGGCGTATGATGTCCACTTTTCCCACCGGCGCCGACTCGCCTTGGTGCATGGCCACCCCAAGAAGCGAACCTGCTACAGCCACGTGGTACTCGGGAGCGTCTTCGCAGAAATATTTCAATGCCGAAAGGCCGTGGCGGAGTTCTTGTATCTCGTCGAGGATGATGAGCGTTTTGCCGGGTAGGATGGTTTGCTTGGTGATGGCGCCGATGACCATCAACACACGCTTCATGTCGTAATTGTCGGCAAACAGGTTGGCCACTTCGGGGTTGTTGTCGCAGTTGATATAGGCTACGTTTTCGTATTCTTGCTTGCCGAATTCTTTCAGTATATACGTTTTGCCCACCTGCCGTGCGCCTACAAGAATAAGCGGCTTGCGCAGAGGACTTTCTTTCCATTCTTTCAGTTGGTCTACGACGATTCTTTTCATTTGCTTGGCTATTAAACGGTTACACGCTGCGAATGTACAAAATCTACACGAACTTTTGGCAGACGACCACACTTTTCTACACGATCTTTCGGCGTTTCACTACACTTTTCTACACGATCTTTGGGCCGAAGACCACACTTTTCTACACGAACTTTGGCATCAATCCAAACAAAGAGGCAAGCACCATGCGGTACGGTGCTTGCCTCTTTGTTTGGATATGTGTGTGCGGGTTGGCGCGTCAGCGCTTCACCTTTATTTCTATGCCCTGACGGGAAAGTTCCTTCACAGCTCGGTCGATGGCGTTGTAGTGCTCGGGGGCGATGCCCAGCGCCTTGAGGTCGAGCGTGGGGAGGGCGTCGTCAGCGTGGAGCTGGCTTTCTTCCACGGGGCCGAGAATCATGCCCACACACGATGTGTTGTTCGTGATGGGGTCGATGAGGATGAATGCGCCCGTCGGCTTGTTGGTGGCATAAGCGTCGAAGAAGAGCTCCTTCGAAGTGACGATGACGGCGCGGCCAATCTCGTTGAGCTCGAGGTGGTCCACATCGCTCAGTTCGAGCGTGTTCACGTCCACCTTGTGCTTGAAGTGGTCTATGCGGCAACGCGTGGTGTTGGTCGTGTGCTTGAGGTAGAAGCTCTTCTGCGTGTCCATCGGCTGCTCGTCCATCCACACCAGCATGGCCTCGAAGTGACGGCCCACGTTGGGGAGGTTGTCGGGGTGGACAATCATTTCGCCGCGCGAAATGTCTATCTCGTCCTCAAGCTGGAGCGTTACGCACTGGGGCGGGAAAGCGTAGTCGAGGTCGCCGTCGTAGGTGACGATGCGCTTTACGCGGCTGCGCTTGCCCGAAGGCAGTGCCATAATCTCGTCGCCCTTGTGCACCACGCCGCTTTCCACCTTTCCGCAGAAACCGCGGAAGTCGAGGTCGGGGCGAAGCACATACTGCACGGGGTAGCGGAAGTCGGAGAGGTTGTGGTCGTTGCCGAGATGTACTGTCTCGAGAAATTCGAGCAGGGCGGGGCCGTCGTACCAGGGCGTGCGTTCGCTGCGCGTCACCACGTTGTCGCCCTCGAGAGCCGAGAGGGGGATGCAGCGCACATCGGGGATGTTGAAGGGAGCGATGAAAGCTTCGAAGTCGCCCACAATCTTGCGGAACGTGTCCTCGCTGAAGTCCACGAGGTCCATCTTGTTCACGGCGAGCACGATGTGCTTGATGCCGAGCAGTGAGCAGAGGTAGGTGTGGCGGCGCGTCTGCGTGATGACGCCCATGCGTGCGTCCACGAGGATGATGGCGAGGTTGGCCGTGGAGCCGCCCGTAATCATGTTGCGCGTGTACTGCTCGTGGCCCGGGCAGTCGGCAATGATGAACTTGCGCTTGTTGGTGGAGAAGTAGCGGTAGGCCACGTCTATGGTGATGCCCTGTTCGCGCTCGGCCTTGAGGCCGTCGCAGAGGAGGGCGTAGTCAATCTGTCCGGCACCGGCGTTGCCCACACGCTGCGAGTCGCGTTCGAGCGCGGAGAGCTGGTCCTCGTAGAGTTTCTTGGAGTCGAAGAGCAGGCGGCCGATGAGGGTCGACTTGCCGTCGTCTACCGAACCTGCGGTGAGAAGGCGGAGCAGGTCCTTCTTCTCGTCCTGGTCGAGATATTCCTCAATGCTGAGCTGCTTGCCGTTGACGACCATGGCCTCCTCATTGGGGTTGTTGCAATTGGTTTGATTCTGTGGCATTTATATTCTTGCTGTATGTTGTTGTGCAAAGGTAGTGATTTTTTGCAACCTCACGGCATTGGGCTGGCGGAAGCGAGCGCTTCGCGGGGTTGTGCGTGTGCAAAAAGCGAT
>CAVCAV010000176.1:0-6419 GCA_963600165.1 Christensenella sp. UBA1685
TGTAGAACGCGACGTTTCAAACGTCGCCCCCATAGAGGGCGAGCATCCTCGCGCAAGCGAGCTCGGGAGAGCTCGCTCCCATCGTTCGCCCTTATGCGCTACGCCCCCATCGCACACTTTCTGAAACCAAAAATGCTTAACCATCCCCAAATCTAAAAATATGAAACATCTCAACGAACTTACAGGACTTTATTCCCTGAGCAAGACCCTCCGTTTCGAGTTGAAGCCCATAGGCAAAACGCTCGAGCATATTCAGCAAAAAGGCCTTATCGCTCAGGACGAACAGCGTGCCGAAGAATACAAGCAGATGAAGGACATCATCGATGAATACCACAAGAAAGTCATCTCGCAATGCCTCGGCAGTTTGCAGCTCGACCTGGAAGACCTGCAGCAATATGTCGATTTGGTAGAAGCCTCCAGTCGTGACGAAAAAAGGTTGGATAAAGTCAAAACCAAGTTGCGCGAGCAAATTTCAAAAGCATTCAAAAACAACGCTGCGTACCAGGACTTGTTCAAGAAAGAGCTCTTCAACAAGCGACTTCCAGAGCATGTCAAAGGCAACCAGGAGCAAGAGAATCTCGTTGCGCATTTTAGCAACTTCACCACCTATTTCTCAGGCTTCCACGAAAACCGGAGGAATATGTACACCCCCGAAGCCAAATCCACGTCCGTTGCCTACCGCATAGTGCATGAAAACCTGCCCGTATTCCTCGACAACATCAAGTCGTTCGCCAAAATAGGCGAAAGCGAGGTGAGCGCCCGCTTTGCGGAAATAGAGTCTGCCTTTGCTCCATATCTCAACGTGGCGCACTTGGCAGAAATGTTCCGCCTCGACTATTTCAGCGACACCCTCACGCAAGAGCAGATAGCCGTCTACAACAGCATCATCGGAGGCCGTATTTTGGACGACGGCACCAAATTGCAAGGCATCAACGAGCATGTGAACCTCTACAACCAGCAGCACAAGGACGCGCGTCTGCCGCTGTTGAAACCGCTCTACAAAATGATTTTGAGCGACCGCGTGGCACTCTCGTGGCTGCCGGAAGAGTTCACCTCCGATGCCGAGATGGCAAGGGCCGTCAACGACGCCCATGCGCAGATGAAGGAAGCGCTTGCCAATCTGCAAGACCTTCTGCTCCATATCGACGCTTACGACATGGAGCACATCTACATAGCCAACGACCTGGGCCTTACCGACATAGCCCAACGCATCTTCGGCCAGTACGACGCATATGCTTCCGCCGTTAAGCGGACATTGCGCGCCGACAATCCGGAAAAGCCCAAGGAGAAACGCGACCCTCAATTGTACGACGAGCGCATCGAAAAACTTTTCAAGGCCGCCAAGAGCTATTCCATAGCTTACCTCAACTCTTTTGCCGATGCCTCCCACAGCATAGACGGCTATTTCCGTAACCTCGGCGCTTACGAGCGCGACGGCGAGCAACACATCAACCACTTTGCCCAGATTGAAGCGGCATACACCGCGGCCTCAGACGTGCTTTCAGAGAAAAACAGCACAACGAACCACATCGGCCAGTCGGACGCCGACACCGCGCTGGTAAAGAACCTCCTCGACGCCTACAAGGCTTTGCAGCACTACGTCAAGCCCCTGCTCGGCAACGGCGACGAGCCCGACAAGGACAACGCATTCTATGCAAAACTTCGTGAGGCATGGGACGCCCTCGATGCCGTCACGCCCCTTTACAACAAGGTGCGCAACTGGCTCACCCGAAAGCCCTACAGCACAGAGAAAGTGAAACTCAACTTTGAGAATCCTATACTGTTGGATGGATGGACTGATCCAAAAGCAAATTCCTGTGCAATTTTCAAAGAAGGAGACAATTCATACTACTTGGCAATACTTGACAGCGATAACCGATCTTTGTTGAAAGAATATCCAACGCCTACGGACAACAATGACGAGATAGGCCTCATGCGGTTTGTGCAAGGAGGTGACATGGGAAAGAATGTGCAGAACCTGATGCGCATTGACGGTAAGGTTCAGAAAAAAAACGGAAGGAGAGAGAAGACCCCTTCGTAGGGCAAAATCTCAGGTTGGAAAATGACAAAAAGAAATATCTGCCAGAAGAAATAAACAGAATCCGAGATAATAGCTCTTATTCTGTTTCCGATCCAAATTTCAATCGGCAGGATTTGGCAAAATTCATTGAGTTTTACAAGCCGCTTGTCCGTGAATACTACTCTTCTTATGAATTCACTTTTAAGGACTCTTCGGAATACAAATCCTTCGCTGACTTTACAGACCATATAGACCAGCAAGCGTATCAACTGAGTTTCACACCTTTCTCAAAGAGTTGTCTCATGAAACTTGTCGACGAGGGGAAACTCTATCTGTTCAGGATATGGAACAAGGACTTTTCGGAGCATAGCAAGGGCACGCCCAATATGCATACCCTCTATTGGCAAATGCTTTTCAACGAAATTAATCTTGCTGATGTGGTCTATAAGCTTTGCGGAAAAGCCGAGGTGTTTTACCGAAAGAAAAGTCTTGACATCGCCGACACCGCTGTGCATCCTGCCTATCATGCTATTGCCAACAAGAACAGGCTGTACGACAAGAAGCAAAGCACCTTCAAATATGACATCATAAAGGATCGGCGGTATACGGTTGACAAATTCCAATTTCATGTGCCTATAACCCTCAACAATAAGGCCGCCGGACGCGGATTCGTCAACGATGCAGTGCTCAACCTCATCCGCCAAGGAGGCATCCGCCACATCATCGGCATAGACCGCGGCGAGCGCCACCTGCTCTACCTTTCCCTTATCGACCTCAAGGGAAACATTGTGAAGCAAATGACGCTCAACGAAATTCAGGGCAAAACCTGTCCCACAAACTACAAGGACCTGCTTGAGCAGCGTGAGGGCGACCGCACCGAAGCGCGAAAGAACTGGAAGCAAATCAACAACATCAAGGACCTCAAGCAGGGCTACCTGAGCCAGGTGGTGCACGTCATCTGCCGCATGATGGTGGAATACGATGCCATCGTGGTGCTTGAAGACCTCAACATGGGCTTCATGCGCGGCAGGCAGAAAATAGAGCGCAGCGTGTACCAGCAGTTCGAGAAAATGCTCATCGACAAACTCAACTACTATGTAGACAAGCAGAAAAGCCCCGATGAGCCCGGCGGACTGCTCCATGCCCTTCAGTTGACCAACAAGTTTGAAAGCTTCAGCAAACTCGGCCGCCATGGCGGTAGCCAGAGCGGTTGCCTCTTCTACATTCCCGCATGGAACACAAGCAAGATCGACCCCGTTACCGGCTTCGTCAACCTCTTCGACACGAGGTACACCAATGTCAAAAAGGCACACGACTTCTTCTCCAAGTTCGAGTCCATCCGCTACAGCGCCGACAACGACTGGTTTGAATTCGCCTTCGACTACGCCCACTTCACCCAAAAGGCCGAAGGCACATGCACCTGTTGGACCCTCTGCACCTACGGCACCCGCATCCATACCTTCCGAAACCGCGATGCCAACAACCATTGGGACAACGAGGAGGTCGTCCTCACAGAAAAGTTCAAGGAAGCCTTTGCCACTGCCGGAATAGACATCCACGGCAATCTCAAAGAAGCAATATGTGCCCTGGAGGACGCAAAGCATCTTGAACAGCTCATGGGCCTCATGAAGCTTCTGCTCCAGCTTCGCAACAGCAAGGCCAACTCCGAGGTGGACTATCTGCTCTCGCCCGTGCACGACGCTGACGGCCGCTTTTACGACAGCCGCCACTGCGGACCGTCGCTTCCGCGCGACGCAGATGCCAACGGAGCCTACAACATTGCCCGCAAAGGCCTTTGGGCCGTGCGCCAGATACAGCAGAGCAAAGAAGGCGACAAACCGAACCTGGCCATCAACAACAAGGAATGGCTCAACTTTGCACAGCAAAAGCCGTATCTCAACGACTGACCTGATTTGCGCTCTCTTTAGGGGGCGGCGAGAACTCGCCTCCGAAGAGGGCGCAACGTTTTTTTCGAAAAATCTAATACCACCATGACCGACTACATCTCGCTTTCCACACTGAACGACTTCATCTTCTGTCCCTACTCCATATACCTTCACAGCGTGTATATGGAGACCGACGGGGACATCTACAAGGCCACGCCCCAGGTGAAGGGAACCATTGCCCACGAGGGCGTCGACAACAAAAGCGGCAGCACCCGCCGCGCCGACATCATGGCCCTTCCCGTCTACTGCGACGAACTCGGCATTTCCGGCAAAATAGACCTCTACAAGCAGGACCGGCGCCTGCTCGTCGAACGCAAAAACAACCTTAAACGAATATTCCGCGGACACATATACCAACTGTGGGGACAGTACTTCTGCATGAAGGAAATGGGCTATGAGGTAGACGCACTTGCGTTCTACGAAATATCCACCAACACGACGATACCCGTTGAACTGCCCGGCGATGCCGGACGGGACGAACTGGCGCGCTTCATAGAAAAGTTCAGGCAGTACGACCCCGCCACAACACCTTTCACCTTAAATCCCAACAAATGCATCCATTGCATCTACTGCAATCTTTGCGACAAAACACAAACCGACAATGTTTACACATAAGGACATAGCGCTGCGCACCATTTTCGTGGTGAACTGCATTGAACACAACCGCAGCCTCCGCGTGAGCAGCGGCGAACTAATGCTCGAGGAAACCGACGGCGACAAAAAGAAAACCCTCACCAAGTTTCCCTTCCAAAAACTCCTGGCGCTGTTTGTCATAGGCCACATCACCGTCACCACCCCTCTCATAGAAAAGTGCAAACGCTTTGGCGTGGCCCTCGTGGTGATGAAGCCCAACCTGCGCCCCGTATTCTTCTGGGCCGACTCGGCCGAAGCCAACTACCTGTTGCGCAAACGGCAATATGAATTCCCCGCCGACGACCTCACCGTGGCCAAAGCCATCGTCTACAACAAACTCTCCAACCAGAAAGCCGCCTTGTTGAAAACGCGCAAGAAAGACGACGTCACCCTCGAGGCGGTGGACCGCTGCACGCTTGCATTGCAAACCGTTCCGTCCGTCAACGACTACAACCGGCTGATGGGCCTGGAGGGCACGACGGCAAAAACGTTCTTTGCAGCATACTTTCAGGACCACAACTGGAAGGGCCGACACCCAAGAATGAAGTCGGACGTGATGAACGTGACGCTCGACATTGGCTACACCATACTCTTCAACTTTATGGAGAGCTTCGTACGCATGTTCGGCTTCGACCTCTACGCCGGCGTTTACCACCGCCTGTGGTTCAAACGCAAGTCGCTCGTGTGCGACCTGATAGAGCCGTTCCGCTGCATCGTAGACCACGCCACGCTCCTGGCTTTCAATCGCAAGCAGTTTTCCGAAAAAGACTTCACCCTCGTGAAGCACGAGTACAGACTGAAGTACGAGAAATGTGCCGACTACTACAAGGTGTTCTACGATGCGTTGATAGCGCACAAGTCGGACTTCTTCCTCTATGTGCAGCAGTACTACCGCTGCTTCATGGGGCGCAAATCGGCAAAGGACTATCCACAATTCGTTTTCTAAAACAGCATGGTAATAGATGGTAATAGTAAGTTACGACATCACCGACGACAGGCTGCGTGCAAAGTTTTCCAAGATGCTCACGAAGCACGGCGCCGTCCGTCTGCAGTTCTCCGTGTATGAAGTGGTCAACACCAAGAGGATGGTAGACAATCTTGTGGCGAAGATTGAGGCTTTCGCCAAAAACTTCACTTTCGACGACAGCGTAATCGTCTTCAACGTAGACCAGGACAAACTCACCAAATATGGCAATGCCATACATCGCGACAAGCCTGTAGTTTATTTCTGAAAGAAGGCGATTGCCGTGTTTGTGTGGCTTCGCTTTGACAGTTCGCTCAAGCGAACTCGGGAGAACTCGCCCCATAGAGGGCGCGCGCAAACCTTCGTCTCTATGAATTTTATGCATGGGGCTTAATACGCTCAGTATTAGGTCGCTATGGGTGTTTGCGCCCTTGCGGTTCCATGCAGGGGGGAAAATTATCTTCAAAAAAGGTTCTCCATAACTTGCTCGCTCTCAAGTATTTTTAGTAACTATGCAGCGAAATAGAGGCTATCCCCTCTTTTTAATTTCTACTATTGTAGATCGTAACATGGTTGTATGGATTATTCGTGGCTATCCCCTCTTTTTAATTTCTACTATTGTAGATTGAACGGGTATATTGACTCGGACGGATGCGGCTATCCCCTCTTTTTAATTTCTACTATTGTAGATTGGACTTCGAACGACTGAAGGACGAGACGTGGCTATCCCCTCTTTTTAATTTCTACTATTGTAGATACTCTTGCGCTGGTGCTCTCGTGTATCAGCGGGCTATCCCCTCTTTTTAATTTCTACTATTGTAGATTCCACCTCCGAATAGACCCATCCCACAAAGGC
>CAVCAV010000177.1:0-6351 GCA_963600165.1 Christensenella sp. UBA1685
AGGCCGCGCAAGGCCGCGCGAACGATGGGGGCGAGCTCTCCCGAGCTCGCTTGAGCGAGTAAGAATTTTTGAGAATTCATAGACATTTATGTCCCGATAGAATTCATGGAAAATTCATGTCTAATTTATGGGCATTCATGTTTTTCTTTTTAAACATGAATTATCATGAATGGACCATGAATTGGTCATGAATTGCTTCCAGAACATGGATGTTCTGGCAATGGTCATGAATTGCTGTGCGCTCAAGGCCGCGCAAGGCCGCGCAAGCGAGCTCGGGAGAGCTCGCCCCCATAGAGGGCGAAAAATTATCTCGCAAAAAATCAAAATTAGCTACGAGCCCAAAACGTTGGGCTCGTAGCTAATTGTTTGCATACGTTAGCTTTTGTCTCGCTCACGCTCACGCGCGCGTATACACCGGAGTTTGTGCAAGTTGCTGTCAGCCTTCAGTCGTGAAGGCGGGCGGAGAGCTTATGTATCAGAAATACAGTGTTTTAGCCTTTGTAAATCGTGTAGAACGCGACGTTTTAAACGTCGCCCCCATAGAAGGTGCACATTGAGGCCTCCCTACGTGTGGCTGAAGGCTGACAGCAGTTTGCACAAACTTCGGTGTATACGCGCGCGTGCGCATAATGTTGATTATGTAAGCCGCAAGTGGCATCGGCGTTGCAACCAACCTTAAAAAGTGCGAAACGGGCGATTCCATGTGCCATTATGCCATGCTTTCAAAAGGTATTGTATACCTTTGCACCCCAAACAACATGATTTTCCACACCTCTACATATCTGCGTACCGCGTTGCTCGCATGGGTTCTCCTTTGCGTGACGCCCTTGTGCGCCCATACGCTGGAGGAGGAAAACAGCGTTTTGCCCGTCGCAGAAACAGAGTCCGACTCTCTCGCCTGCGACACCCTTGCAGCAAAGCGCAACATATGGACCAAACTCGTCGACTATTTCCGCAACTCCAACAAGCAGAGCACGAACAAGAAAATAGACTTCGGCTTCATTCCCGGTCCCAACTATTCCAGCACCACGGGCTTCGGCCTCGGGCTCCTCGGCACCGCCACCTATTCCGCCGACCGCTCCGACACCACCTTGGCGCGCTCCAACGTGGCCGTCTATTCCAACATGACCACAGGCGGCTTCTTCCTCATCGGTTTGCGCGGCAACCACATCTTCCCCCACGACCGCTACCGCCTCGACTACAAGCTCAACCTCTCCACCTTCAGCACCGAATTTTGGGGCATAGGTTATGCCATGGCCGACAACAACGCCAACAAGACCGACTACCGGCGCAACCGCATCAACGCCATGGCGCGCTTCATGTTCCGCCTCGCGCCCAACACCTATTTCGGTCCGTTTGTCAACTACCGCCTCATAGCCGCCCGCAGCGTGAAGGAAAACGCCCTGCCCCTTTGGGAAGGCCAGGACAAAACCATACGCGCCTACACCGCCGGTCTCTCCTTCACCTACGACTCGCGCGACTTTATGCTCAACGCCTCGCGCGGCATATTCCTCCAGGTGGACCAGACCTTTACCCCGCGCTGCTTCGGCAACGGCAACTACAATTTCTCTTCCACCGAAGTTACCTTCTCCGCCTACCGCAAACTCTGGAGCGGAGCCATACTCGCCGGTGAACTCCACGGTATGTTCAACTACGGCCACACCCCTTGGGCACTCCTTGCCGAAGTGGGAACGAACGACCGCATGCGCGGATATTACGAAGGCCGCTACCGCGACAAGAACCTCATGGAAGGCCAGCTCGAACTCCGCCAGCACATCAAGGGCCGCAACGGCGTGGCTGCGTGGGTGGGCATGGCCAACGTCTTCCCCGACTTCGACAACATTGCCTGGCGACGCACCCTCCCCAATGCCGGCGTAGGTTACCGCTGGGAATTCAAGAAACGCATCAACATCCGCATCGACTACGGCTTCACCCGCAACGGCGGCGGATTTATCTTCAACATAAACGAAGCATTCTAACGGGGTGCGAATCCCCCTCATCCATTCGATTATGAATTTCAAAACCATATCACTCGCAGTTCTGGGAGCCGTGTTCAGCGTAGCCCCCATGAAGGCCATCCCCTATTCCCCCGAATATCTTCAGACTGAGGGTAACGACGGAGGCAACACACAGTACATCCGTTACGGAAACTTCGACCAGTGGCTCATCCGCAAGGTGAAGGAAAGCGGCGTTATCGGCGGCGACACCAAAACGCTCTACTGCATTGCCCCCAACGGCACTTGGAACAACAACAATGCCTACCACGGTTCCGGCGGTTCGCCCTGGGCCACTTCCAACGTGATGGCAAAGGTGTCCGGCATTACGAAGACCAACGTCAGCGTTTACCGCGAGGCACGTGCCGGCCACGGCTACTGCGCCAAACTCGTCACTCACCTCGAAGAGTGCAAGGTGCTCGGCATTATCAACATAAAGGTGCTCGCTGCCGGATCCATCTATCTCGGTCAGACGCAGGAACCCATCACCGACACCAAAAACCCCATGTCCAAGCTCAATGCCGGCATACGTTTCACCAAGCGTCCGAAGGCCATCATGTTCGACTATAAGGTGCACCTTTCCGGCGAGGCCAACCGCATTAAGCAGACCGGCTTCGGCGGTGCTTCCACCGTGGCCGGCAAGGACTACCCCGACTGCATCCTCTACCTTCAGAAACGTTGGGAAGATGCCAAGGGCAACATCTACGCCAAGCGCGTAGGCACCATGGTTCACCGCTTCGCCAGCAACACCGACTGGAAGAACGACCAGAGTTTCACCATCTACTACGGCGACATCCGCAAGCAGTCCGTCTACAACTCCGCCTGGGCCCTCACCTCCGGCGACCTCACCAAGTATGCCAAGAACTCCAAGGGCCAGATGGTGCCCGTGAAGGAAGTAGGGTGGGGCTCTGCCTCCGACGTGCCCACCCACGTAGTCCTTCAGTTCGACTCCAGCCACGGCGGCGCCTACATCGGCAGCGTGGGCAACACCCTCTGGCTCGACAACGTGCGCTTCGTGTACTGATAGCAATATCACCCTCTTTGTGGCGCAAGCGCATGGGGGCGAAGTCTCCTGACTTCGCTTGCACGAAGAATGCGCCTTCTATGGGGGCGACGATTAAATCGTCGCACTCTACACGAGCAAGAATTTCTGATAATTCGCGAACATTTATGTTCAAAGAAGAATTCATGGACAATTCATGGCTCATTCATGACAATTCATGTTTAAAAGAAGAACACGAATGACCATGAATGAGCCATGAATAGTTAGGAATGAATCCTTGCATATAGCTCCGTGTAGAGCGCGACGATTTAATCGTCGCCCCCATAGAGGGCGCATTCATCGCATATTCTTCGCGCATTCTTCGCGCAAGCGAGCTCGGGAGAGCTCGCCCCCATCGTTCGCTCCCATCATTCGCCCCTCATTCAATACCTTCTCTCTCTAACCGCCCATGCTCGTAAAACTCCAGCTTTCCGCCCTTCCCTTTCCTTCTCCCCAAGGGCAAGTAGTCTATACCTCAGGAAAACGCGATGAACAATTGGAGACCTTCATCACCGCTCATCTCGCAGCCATAGAAAAAGCGTTCTCCTGCCACCGCCTCACCTTCAACCACATCCCCTCCCTCTGCCGGCAAATAGAAGCCAACCCAACCTTCTATGCCCCCTATGCCGAAAGCGCCGCATCCGCGTCCCCCGAAAGCGACTGGTTGCTCCGCTTCCTTTCCACGCCCGAACACGCGCAGCAAGCACCTCCCATGCTCGTCTTCTTCTGCAAAGAAACCGCCGACGCATGCTATGGCCTCACACTCGATGCTTGGAGAGCGCAGTCGGAAACCAATCTGTTGCAGCAGTTCGCCGACTTGGCAGACGACATTGCCCGACTTACCACCGACGACGAGAGTGCACATCGCCCAAGAACCCGTTACAGTCTGCGCAGTAGTGCGATGCACGATGCTGACCGCGATTTCGACGAAGAGTCGCGCAAGCTCATAGCAGAAGTGTACGAACGCATCTCCCGCCTTCGCGACAACGGAGTCTCCGCAGCCCTCCTCAACACCCTCTTCCACCAGGAAGAAACCCTCAGTCCGCTGCGAATCGACGGCGACTACCGCCTTTGGCTCACCGCCTACGGCAACGTGGAAATACGCATGACACCGCTCGTCAAGGCCGTCTACCTGCTCTTCATCTCCCATCCCGAAGGCATCCTCTTCAAGCACCTTGCCGACTACCGCCCCGAGCTCCGCCGCATCTACGCCGAACTGCGTGCTGCCGCCCTCACCGCCTCGGAAGAAGAAAGCATCAGTCGCCTCACCGACCCCACCGACAACTCCATCAACGAAAAGTGTGCCCGCATCCGCGAAGCCTTCTGCCGCCAGCTCCGTCCCTCCCTCGCCGACCACTACGTTATCAACGGTCCCCGCGGCGAAGCCAAGAAGGTAAGCCTCTCCCGCGAACTCATCGTTTGGGACTAACTATCAGAATACGAAGCTTTTGTTGCCCTTTTGCGCGGAAAGCGGCCTGAAAGGCCACCACTCGTGACCTGGGCTTACGAGTGGTGGCCTTTCAGGCCGCTCGCCGCACATAACGAAATTGCGTAAGTTTTTTTGTATATCGTTATACCGCGCTTCTCCTTTTGCCCTGCAAGGCTTGCAGACGGACAAAAGGAGAAGCGCGCTAAACGTTATTGCTACTTTTGCGGAAACAACAATCTTAAACAATCACAATTATGGTACTCTTTCCCGCAAAACTCAACAAACAATCTCAAGAACTCAACTCCTGCTTGTGGATATTTATGTTTTTGGCGGTAATCTTTTTCGCCAGATTTATCTTCAAGGGCCTCCTTATAGGGCTGTATAGTACGGAGATGGGCTTCCTCTCTATCTTTTACTCGCTCTTGACGCTCTTGGCTATTTGCCTTACCCTCACCCAAAAACATAAAAGTGCGGTGTACTTCTTCTACTTCATGCACGTTGTGCAATGTCTCACTTACAGCGTGCTTAGTCCCGAAACTGCCGGACAAAGTTTGGTGATGAGCGTTTGCGGATGCATCATCTTCAGCCTTTTCCTTTGCCTGAAGAAAAACGGCAAGAGCGCATGGAGCGTCATCTTCTCCCAACCCTACGTGGAAGGTGAACTGGGATAAACATCCGACAATAGGTTTGAATGTTAGGGATTTGCGCCCTCTATGGGGGCGAGCTCTCCCGAGCTCGCGTCAGCATATACTTAAGGCGAAGCCACGCAAAAGTGTCCGTGAAGCCGCTCAAGCGAGCTCGGGAGAGCTCGCCTCCATAGAGGACGCAAATTCAATCCCACAAATAAACTCCTATTCTCGAACAACCTCAATCAATCACAACTATGAAGAAACTTCTTTCCCTACTGTTCTGCATGCTCTTCAGCGCAGCTGCTTTTGCGCAGAAGCCGTACACATTCAATATCAATGGCAACAGTTATACGTACACAACGGCCCAAGCAGAAGAGTATTATCGCAATACGATGCTTGCGCAGGTAAAAGCGTTAAATGCTCAACTGCCCTTGAAGGTTACTGATGGACAATACTTTATTGGAATTTACCTTATAGGCAATTGCTTGCAGTCTACTTACCGAGTTGACTATGCTAAATCCGATTATACAAAAGCACAAATCAATGCGGCTACCAATATTGCAAAGGAAAACGGAAAGGAAAATATGAAAACTTATATTTCTTCGTTGGGCAATCAAATGCCTCCGGAAGAATGGCAAAGACTCTTTACGGAAATAGGTGCGTATTATAGATTTGTCTATTTGGATAGCAACAATGAGGTCTTGCTAAACTTCAACCTTTACCCTAAGGATGTGGAATTTACTACCGTGAGTCAATCGGCAAGTTCCCGCCAATCAAGAGAGAACACGTATTCCAGCAACACTATAGAGAAGAATGGAAAATATAAAATATTTGACTGTGAACTGTTCTCTTTCCAATATCCGGCAACGCTTGAGGAGCTGCCTAAAGAGGAAGATGATGACAACACAGTGCTTCTTCAACTTGAAGGTGATGATATTTTTATTGGCGTCGGCTGTGAGAGCTTTAATTTAAATGTGAACTTGGATGTTTGGGATGACGATATAGTAAACCTCATAGCCGATGGCAACAAAGATGAGGGGTATAAACTTAAAAAGAAGGACAGAATACGTCTTCAACTTGGCAAAGATAATGTCCATGCGTTGAGAGCGGTTTATAAAATGAACTGGAACAATGTAACTGCAATGGCATGTTATTACTACGTCATTTATAGGGGCAGTTTGTTGATGTTCTATTTCCTTCCTGCTCCCAATGACGGAGATTACAGCCGTTTCGAAGAACTTCTTCGTGGCGTAACCC
>CAVCAV010000178.1:0-4365 GCA_963600165.1 Christensenella sp. UBA1685
ACGTCGCCCCCATCGTTCGCTCTAATCGTTCGCCCTCATGGAAAAGCCCCGCAATCCTTGCGGGTTGCGGGGCTTTTGTGGGTTGTGTATGTGTGATAGCGGCTTATTCAGCCTCTACGCCTTTCTTTACTCTTTTCTTGCTGAGCGTGCGGTAGGCGATGGGCGCAGCGAGGAAGATGGAGGAGAGCGTACCGAACACTACACCGAGAATCATGGCGAAGGCGAAGGAGCGGATGCTGTCGCCGCCGAGGATGAAGATGCAGAGGAGTACGAGGAGCGTGGTCATGGAGGTCATCACCGTACGGGTCAACGTGCTGTTGAGCGAGTCGTTGAAGAGCGTCCAATGGTCACGGGTGGGGTAGAGGTTGAGGTTTTCGCGCATACGGTCGAAGACTACCACCTTGTCGTTGATGGAGTAACCGATAACGGTAAGGATGGCGCCGATGAACGTCTGGTCCACTTCGAGCGAGAAGCCGATCCAGCCCCAGCAGATGGAGAACACGCCGATCACGAGGAGCGTGTCGAAGAACAGGGCTACAACGCTACCGATGGAGAAGGCGATGTTGCGGAAACGCACGAGGATGTAGAGGAAGATGGCTACGAGCGAGAGCACTACGGCGATGATGGCGCCCTTCGTCATGTCGGCAGCCACGGTAGGACCTACCTTCTGGGCTGAAATGATGGAACCGCCCTTGTGGTTGTCGCGGTCGATGAAGGTCTTGTAGTCGGCCTTGATGAGCTTGGCTTCGTGGAGTGCGTCGAAGATGAAGCGTTCAACGTCCTGGTCGATGCTTTCGTTGTCGTCGTTGATGCGGTAGTTCGTGGTGAGACGAACGGCCTCGTTGCTCGTGGTGGTGATGGCGATGGCGCTTACGATAGCTTCGGGATCCTTGGCGTGAACCTTTTCGGCTACAGCCTGCTGTACCTGTTCGGGAGTTACGCCCTTCTGCTCGAATTCAATCACGTAGTTGCGGCCGCCGGTGAAGTCGATACCGCTGGAGAGACCGCGGGTGGCGAGGAAGCCGATGCTTATGAGGGCACCGAGGACGAACACGAGGATGCTCTTCTTGCCCATCTTCATGAAGTTGATTTTCTTGCCTACGAGGAAGTTCTTCGAGAGTGCGGTGGTGAAGGTAAGGCCGAGCCACTTGTCGCGGTTCTGGAAGTGTTCGTAAACCATACGGGTCACCCATACGGCGGTGAAGAAGGAGGCTACGATACCAATGCCGAGCGTCATGGCAAAACCGCGGATAGGACCTGTACCGAAGTTGTAGAGGATGACGGCGGTGATGATTGACGTGAGGTTGGAGTCGAAGATGGCAGAGAATGCGTTGCCGTAACCGTCGGCGAGGGCGGTGCGGATGTTCTTACCGTTGGCAAGCTCTTCCTTCGTGCGCTCGTAGATGAGCACGTTGGCGTCGACGGCCATACCGAGCGAGAGCACCATACCGGCAATACCGCTCATGGTGAGTGCCGCCTGGAAGGAGATGAGAATACCGAAGGTGAAGAAGAAGTTGAGGATGAGGGCGCAGTTGGCCACCATGCCGGGGATGAATCCGTAGAAGAGGCACATGAAAATCATGAGGAGCACGAATGCCACCACGCAGGCGGTGAAGCCGGCCTGGATGGATGCGGCACCGAGGCTCGGGCCTACGGTTTCTTCCTGAACGATCTTGGTGGGTGCGGGCATCTTACCGCTCTTGAGCACGTTGGCGAGGTCGCGCGTGTCGTCGGTGGTGAAGTGACCGGAAATCTGCGAGTTGCCGCCGGTGATTTCGCTCTGAACGACGGGAGCGCTGTAGACATATCCGTCGAGCACGATGGCTACGCACTTCTTGAGGTTCTTCTTGGTGAGTGCGGCCCAGTCGCGTGCACCGTTGGTGGTCATCGTCATGGAAACGATGGGCTGGTGGTTCTGGTCGAAGTCGTCCTTTGCGTCGGCAATGACGTCGCCCGACATGGAGGGAGCGCCGTTGACGGCGCGGAGGGCGTAGAGTTCAAACACGTTGCCCTTCATTCCTTCAGCGCTCTTCACGCCCCAAGCCAGACGGAGGTCGGCGGGAAGTACGCCCTTGGCGTCAGCCGAGGCGAGGAGCTTGTTCACTTCTGCGGTGTCGGCAGCAACGGCATAGCCTACTACGCAACTGTTGGGCTGCATGCCCTGTACCTGAACGAGCTTGGAGAGGAGGGGGTTCTTGCTTTCTGCTTTCTTGTCCTTGGCAGCGGCGGCAACAGCCTTTGTGGTGTCGGCCTTGGCAGAGTCTACAACGGCAGAGTCTACGTCGGCTTTTGCCAGACGGCGGTCGAGGGCCTGGAGCGTGGGATAGATTTCGCTGAGCGTGTAGGTTTCCCAGAACTCGAGGTTGGCGCTACCCTGGAGCAGTTTGCGCACACGTTCGGGCTCTTTGATACCGGGCATTTCCACCATGATCTGGCCGAGCTGGCCTTTGCCGTGGAGCACCTGGATGTTGGGCTGGGCCACACCGAAGCGGTCGATACGCGAGCGGACCACCTTGTTGGAGTTTTCTACGGCAGCGGCCACTTCCTCGTTGAGCACCTTCTTCACGTCGGCGTCGGAGGAGTTGTAGGAGATGTTCTTTTCCTTGAGTTTGGAGGCGAACACTCCGCCGAGCTGGTTCTGTCCGTTCTGCTGCTGGTAGGTAGCAACGAAGGCATCAACGAAGTCGGCGTTTTCCTTCTTGGCTTTTGCCTGGGCATCGGCATAGGCTTTCTTGAACTTGGGGTCGTTGGCGCTTTCGCCGGCGAGGTTCTTCACCACGTCGGGCACGCTCACCTCAAGCACTACGTTCATACCGCCCTTGAGGTCAAGACCAAGGCCGATTTGCAGTTCCTCGCACTCCTTGAGGGTTTTCCAGTTGAGGAACACCTTCTCGTTACGCATGGAGTCAAGGTAAGCGGGGCCGTCTTTGCCTTGTGCCGTGAGGGCCTCGGCCTTCTTCTCGTACTTGCTGGTGACGAGGGAGAAAGAGAGGTAGAAGAGGCAAATCAAAGTCAGCAACACTGCAATTACTTTAACAAATCCTTTGTTTTGCATTGTGTGATTGTGAGATTATTGATTTATTGTTTTTGTTTTGTTTTTCTTGCTTTGTGCAAACGCCTTTTGGCCGGGTTCAGCACGGATGCAGAAGCCGACAAACGAGTTTGACGTGCAAATATAAGGCATTTTTCCGAATACGCCTTAACGCTTTTTCTATAAAATGCGTTTTGGGAGGGCGTTTATCCCACCCAGCACATGACGATGAGCTGGGCGATGATGACGCGGAGGAACATGCAGAGGGGGTAGACGGTGGCGTAGGCCACGGAGGCTTTGTCGCCCTGTGTGGTGTCGTTGACGTAGTCGAGGGCAATGGGGTTGGCCATGGCGCCGCAGAGCATGCCGGCGGTGGTGGCGTAGCTTTTCTTGCCCATCACCACGGTGACGACGCTCATGATGATTACGGGCAAAAGGGTGAGCACCAGGCCGATGGCTATCCACCAAAGCGCTGCGGGCTGCATCACCACGGAGAGAAAGTCGCGGCCGGCATCGATGCCGAGGCAGGCCAGATACATGCTGATGCCCAACGAGCGGAGCATGAGTCCGGCGCTCGTGGTGGTGTAGGCCACCATGTGGAAACGGGGTCCGTAGGCACCGATGAGTATGCCCATGACGATGGGGCCTCCCGCCAGACCGAGCTTCACGGGATAACTCATGCCGGGAATGAAGAAGGGTATGGAACCGAGCAGCAGACCGAGCACGATGCCGAGGAAGATGGTCACCATGTTGGGCTCGTCGAGGCGCTTTACCACGTTACCCATTTCTTCTGCCACCTTTTTGATGCTTTCGGCTTCGCCAACGACGGTCACACGGTCGCCCATGCGCATGGTGAGGTCGGGGGTGGCCACGAGTTGGATGCCGGCGCGCTGCACACGGCTCACGTTCACGCCGTAGCGGTTGCGTAGCTGCAGCGAGCCGAGGTGGCGGCCGTTTATTTCGGCACGCGTCACGAGGATGCGTTGGGAGATGAGGTTGGAGTCGATGGCGTTCCAGTCCATGTCCTTGCGGTTCCAGTTCTTCTCGTCGCGCTGTCCGAAGTAGATGGTGAGATGGGTGAGTTCAGAGGGTTTGGTGATGACGAGAATGCGGTCGTCTTTCTCAAGGCGCGTCTGTGCGTTGGGCAGAATCACTTTGCCGTCGCGCCAGAGGCGTGAGACGACGAATTTCGACTCGTCCATGCCGCTTATCTCGCCGAGCGTGTGGCCGAACACGGCGGGGTTGCACACGAGGAAGGAGGCTATGAAGGCTTCGTCGGCGTCGGTGGTCTCTTTCACGCGTTCGTGGCGTCCGAGCCAGCCTTTCATGAGCAT
>CAVCAV010000178.1:4588-6310 GCA_963600165.1 Christensenella sp. UBA1685
ATGGCCATGAGGTTGAGGCGCGTGCCGCCTTGGCGGAATGCGCTGACGAAGCCCGGGCCCACTTGCAGTCCGAGGGTGTAGACGAAGAGCACAAGGCCGAAGCTTTCGGCGTAGCCCAGCATGTCGGGGTCTATTTCGAGTCCGACGGCTCCGGCGAGGATGCCGAAGAAGAACACGTAGGTGCCTCCGAGACTGATGCCGCGGAACTTGAGTTTGCTCAGGGCGAGTCCGAGGGCGCAGACGAGGCAAATGATGATGACGGCCTGAATGGCCGATGGGGTTAGTAGGGTTTGTTTTATCCAGTCCATCTTGGCTTAGGATATTCGTGGAGAGGGGGTTGGTTGATCTGTTTTTTTTAAAACGGCGTGTGCACTGCGGTGTTCATGGTTCCGCCGCGGTGCCTTCCGGCTTATTCGGGGCAAAGGTAGTGCAAGGTGAGAGAAGAGGAAAGAAAAACCTTTTTTTTCTTTCCTTTTCCGAACCGCCGCCTACCTTGGCGAAGCAAAGTAGTGCAAGGTGAGAGAAGAGGAAAGAAAAACCTTTTTTTTCTTTCTGAATGATAGTACGCGCGCGTATACACAGAAGTTTGTGCAAACTGCTGTCAGCCTTCATGCGCAGCGACTTGTGCGCCCTCTATGGAGGCGACGTTTGGAACGTCGCGCTCTACACGAAAAATAAATGCTTCTAAAGCGGAACGAATTCAGGGGACTTCGCCCCATGCGCTTGGCTCTCAATGTGCCGTGTAGAGCGCGACGTTCCAAACGTCGCCTCCATGGAGGGCGCACAAGTCCTGCTGTGTCGTCGCCATCATAAAGGGTGCACGCTGCTGCGCATGAAGGCTGACAGCAGGTTGCACAAACTTCGGTGTATGCGCGCGTGCGCGCGAGAAAAGCGGGAGAAAGTTGATTTTTGCTACGAAAGGTAAGAGTGGTGGTTTTGTGCAAACAATTGCAAAAAACTTTCAAGCACCCCAACGCGTTGGGGTGCTTGAAAGTTTGAAATGCATGCCTTGGAATTTTTACGGGAAGGCGCGGTCTTCGCTTTCGCATAGTGCCTCTTTCGCAAATGTGCGGATGCTTTCATGCTTTTGCCCTTCGTCCTAAAAAAACGTAAGGCGCCTTCCATTTGCACATTTGCACATCTGCACATTTGCACATTGTCATCACCTCCGCCCTATTTCCCGTTCAAAATTTTCTTGATGTCGTTGAGTTTGTTGAGGGCTTCGAGCGGCGTGAGCGAATTGACGTCGAGGTGGAGAATCTCGTCGCGAATCTGGCTCAGCACGGGGTCGTCGAGTTGGAAGAAACTCAGCTGCACGCCCTGGTCGGTGCGCGTGCGGCTCTCCGCCTTGGGCACGTCGCGGCCCGTTTCGGCACCCACGCGCTCCAGTTCCACGAGAATCTGCTCTGCACGCTTCACGATGCTCTGCGGCATGCCCGCCAGGCGTGCCACGTGTATGCCGAAGGAGTGCTCCGAACCGCCGCGTTGCAGTTTTCGGAGAAAAACGACGCGGCCGTCCACTTCGCGCACCGACACGTTCCAGTTCTTTATGCGCTGGAATTTCTGTTCCATCTCGTTCAGCTCGTGGTAGTGCGTGGCAAAGAGCGTGCGGGCGTGGGCCTTCGGATTTTCGTGGATATATTCCACAATGGCCCACGCGATGGAAATGCCGTCGTAGGTCGACGTGCCGCGGCCCAGCTCGTCGAAGAGCACGAGCGAGCG
>CAVCAV010000179.1:0-6078 GCA_963600165.1 Christensenella sp. UBA1685
CCACAATGCGTCTGTCATGATGCACCAGGCCTTTGGCGGTAACCTGTTCAACATCGAAGCCAACTTCTCCGCCAACAATCGCAACGACCACCGCTACAGCCTCTACGACCTGCAGTACGGTGGAAAAACGGGCTACACCGACTTCCGCAACCGCTACCAAGACGCACACACCAACGACATGCAGTACTATGCCAAAGCGGCATACGACTGGAAATACCGACAAACGGAACATTCCGAGGGCCAGCTTACTCCTTACTATGCCTTCCGCCATAAAAGGACAGAAAACGACAACCCCTTCTACCGTCTCGACATGCTCGGAGGCGATTGGGCCGATTTCTCCAGCAGCGTGTTAGGGGCACTTCCGTCTACACGTGAAGAGCTTGCGCGCAGCATAAGCAGTGCCGACAGTTATTGGGCCGAACAAAAAGAATTCAGACATACAGTCGGCTTGACGTGGCGCCACGAAATGGAATTGGGCAACAGCAGATGGATGAAAATCAATGCTACCGCAGAGGCCACCTGCCAAAGCAACCGCTACGATTATTTCCGCTACGGAGAAAACCATCATGCGCAACGCACATCGTGGCTTCCCTCCCCCACGCTGACTATCAGTTACAACCCCTTAAAGAACGACAGACGCGGCGTCACGAGAAGGCTCCAGCTCGCACTTTCAAGTTATGAGCAGCAAGTAAACCTTCACCACCTCATCGACATCACCGATGCCTCCGACCCGCTCTATGTGCAAAAGGGGAATCCCGGTTTGAAGAATCCGTGGATACACAAAGCCGACCTGACGTACATCCATACCTTCGACAAGACGAAAGTTTACTGGCACAACGCACTGACGTTTACACTCCACGAAAACGAAGTGGCCATGTCATCCACCTACGACCGCACCACGGGCGTACGCACCACCAGCCCCATCAACATCGACGGAAACTGGAACATGTTCTACCGCACCATGCTCAACTTTGCACTTGACAAGAACCAACGATGGTTCTTCATGCCGATGGTCGTTGCCAACTACACCCGAAGCGCCGACCTCAACTGGACCACGGGCGAGGAGGCTTCCACCCAAAGCACCGTGAAGACCTTCAACCTCATGGCTGGCCCCAACGTGCAGTTCCGACCTACGAACTGGCTGAACATCTCAGGCGGCGTCAAAGCCGAATGGAACTACGTGACAGGTTCACGCGCACAGTTTGAAACCATCCGTGCCACCAACATGCTCTACGACGTGCAGGCCCGCATCAAGTTCCCCGCTTCGTTCATCTTCTACGCCATCTGCAACGTCACTTCCCGCTACGGCTACAACGACCCCTCGCTCAACGACACACGGGTCGACCTCAACGTAAGCCTCGAGAAAACAATCAAGCAGTTCACGCTCAAGCTCCAGGGAAGCGACCTTCTGGCCCGCAACCGCTACACCACAAGCATCGTGAACAGCCAAGGACGTACCGAAACGTTCGCCGCCTGCATTCCACGCTACGTCTTCTTCTCGCTCACATGGAAGTTCAACAAAACCACAAACAACAAGAAGAAGTAAGCCACATACGCAGATAAAGACAAAATCACAAAAAGAGCCGCTAAGGTGTGCAGATGTTTCTCTGCGCCGCACCTAAGCGGTTTTTTTCTTGGCAACGGACGCACTCTTTTATTTGTGGATGTATTTTCCCAAACTCGCTTTGCGCAATCACTAAAGCCACAAGGCATGGAGCAAGAACTCCAAGGCATCCCGTAAAAAATCCAAGGCACGCCGTAGAAAATGCAAGGCAGGGAAATATGCAAACGGAGCGAACGATGGGGGCGAACGATGGGGGCGAAGTCTCCTGACTTCGCTTCGCGAAGAAAGTATTCTTTTAAAAGTTACCATTACTCGCTCAAGCGAGCTCGGGAGAGCTCGCCCCCATCGTTCGCCTCCATCGTTCGATTCCAAAGCACGCCGTAAAAATTTTCCGCCCGCCCAACACGTTGGGCTCGCAGAAAGTTTTTTGCAGACGTTCACACAGTTCGCAGCTCAACATTTTGATACAACTCCCCCGCCTCGCGCGTACGCACACGCGCGCATTACACCGAAGTTTGTACAACATGCTGTCAGCCTTCATTCCGAGAAGCCTTCATTACATTTATACCACGGAATATCAACACATTAACGCGTCCGCCCAAGCTGACAGCAACTTTTCCACAAGGGTATTTTATTCGTCAAAACAGAGAAAAATCGGTCACGGGCACGGCTGACAGCAAAGTTTTAATAAAGCAAAACTTCCGTATACGATTCTTGTTGCCGTCAGTCGGTTTTGAGTGCGAACGATGGGGGCGAAGTCTCATGACTTCGCTTTGCGAGAAAAGCATTCTTTTAAAAGTTACCTTTTCTCGCTCAAGCGAGCTCGGGAGAGCTCGCCCCCATCGTTCGCCCCAACGCTCGCCCCAACGTTCGCCCCAACGTTCGCCCGCTGACGGATGAAAGCAACTTGCACAAACTTCGGTGTATACGCACACACCCGCACGAAGCAAGCCCCATTTCCCCTCCGCCCGCCGAAAAAAAAGAGAAAATTTTGTTTTCCCCACCGATTAGAGTACCTTTGCAAGCAATTGTACAAAACAACACATAACCATTATGATCAAGATTACTTTCCCGGATGGTTCCGTTCGTGAATACGAAAGTGGAGTGACGGGCCTCCAAATAGCAGAAAGCATCTCACAGCGCCTTGCACAAGACGTGTTGGCTTGCGGCGTAAACGGCGAAACAGTTGAACTGAACCGCCCTATCACGGAAGACGCATCCATCCAACTCTACAAGTGGGACGACGAAGAAGGCAAACACACCTTCTGGCACACCTCAGCCCACCTCATGGCAGAAGCCATGCAGGAACTCTGGCCCGGCATGCAGTTCGGCATCGGCCCCGCCATTGAAAACGGATTCTACTACGACGTCATGCCCCCCGAAGGCGTAGCCATCAGCGAAGCCGACTTCCCCAAGATTGAAAAGAAGATGGCCGAACTCGTGCAGAAGAAAGAAGCACTCGTACGCAAGGACATCCCCAAGGCCGAAGCTCTCAAATTCTTCGGCGACAAGGGACAGACCTATAAGAACGAGCTCATCGAAGACCTTGAAGACGGACACATCACCACATACACCCAAGGTGCCTACACCGACCTTTGCCGTGGCCCGCACCTCCTCACCACAGCCCCCATCAAGGCTGTCAAAGTAACCGCCGTAAGTTCTGCGTACTGGCGCGGCGACGAGAAGCGCCCCATGATGACCCGCGTTTACGGCATCAGCTTCCCCAAGAAGAAGTTGCTCGACGAATATCTCCAGATGATCGAAGAAGCCAAGCGCCGCGACCACCGCAAAATCGGCAAGGAAATGGAGCTCTTCACCTTCTCCGACCTCGTCGGCAAAGGTCTCCCCATCTGGCTTCCCAAAGGCACACAGCTCCGCCTGCGTCTCGAAGACTTCCTCAAGAAGATCCAAAAGCGCTACGGCTACGAGCAGGTGATGACCCCGCACATCGGTTCCAAGCAGCTCTACGTCACTTCAGGCCACTACGCCAAGTACGGCAAGGACTCTTTCCAGCCCATCCACACCCCCGAAGAAGGCGAAGAGTACATGCTCAAGCCTATGAACTGCCCCCACCACTGCGCCATCTTCGCATGGAAGCCCCGTTCCTATAAAGAACTCCCCTTCCGCTGCGCAGAATTCGGCACGGTATACCGCTACGAGCAGAGCGGCGAACTCCACGGACTCACACGTGTACGTGGCTTTACGCAGGACGACGCACACATCTTCTGCGCCCCCGACCAGGTAAAGGGCGAGTTCCTCCGCGTGATGGACATCATCATGATTATCTTCAAGGCGCTTAAGTTCGACAAATTCGAAGCACAGATTTCGCTCCGCGACAAAGTGCACCGCGAAAAGTACATCGGTTCGGAAGAAAATTGGGAACGCGCCGAAAACGCCATCATTGAAGCCTGCGAAGAAAAGGGACTTCCCGCCCACATCGAATATGGCGAAGCTGCATTCTACGGCCCGAAACTCGACTTCATGGTAAAGGACGCACTCGGCCGCCGCTGGCAGCTCGGAACCATTCAGGTCGACTACAACCTTCCCGAACGTTTCCAGCTCGAATACACCGGTTCCGACAACCAGAAGCACCGCCCCGTGATGATTCACCGCGCCCCCTTCGGTTCAATGGAACGCTTCGTGGCCGTGCTCATCGAGCACACCGCAGGTCACTTCCCCCTCTGGCTCACCCCCGACCAAGTTGCCATTCTTCCCATCTCCGACAAGTTCAACGACTACGCAGAAAGCGTACGCAAACAGCTCGACGAGCAGGACGTACGTGCTTACGTAGATGACCGTTCGGAAAAGATTGGCCGCAAGATCCGCGACAACGAAATGAAGCACGTGCCCTACCTCCTCGTCGTAGGTGAAAAGGAAGCCGCCGAAGGACTCGTTGCCGTGCGCAAGCAAGGCGAAGGCGACCAGGGAGCCATGAGCGTCAGCGATTTCGCAAAGAAAATCAACGACGAAGTGGCCGAAATGACAAAAAATTACTAACTTTGCGCCCGCAAAGCCCAAATTAGGCACAGAAAGACGCGTGTGGCGAAAGCCAAGCCCAATCCGCAAAGCACCGCCACACGCGCCTTACATTTCACAAAACAAGAATAAATGCCAGCACCGCAAAAATCACGTCACGACAGAAACAAACCTCAGCACCGCATCAACGAACAGATACGTTGCCGCGAGGTACGCATCGTGGGCGACGATGTGGAGTCTCAGGTCATGCAAACGCGCCAAGCCATTCAGTTGGCACAGCAGAAAGGCGTTGACCTCGTAGAGATTTCACCCAACGCAGTACCCCCCGTCTGCCGTCTCATAAACTACTCCAAGTTCCTCTATCAGCAGAAAAAGCGCCAAAAGGAACTTAAGGCCAAGCAGGTCAAGATAGAAGTGAAGGAAATTCGCTTCGGACCGCAGACCGACGAGCACGACTACAACTTCAAGCTCAAGCACGCCAAAGAATTCCTCTCCGAAGGCGACAAGGTTAAGGCCTACGTGTTCTTCCGCGGTCGCTCCATTCTCTTCAAGGAGCAAGGCGAAGTGCTTCTGCTCCGTTTTGCCAACGACCTTGAAGAATACGGCAAAGTAGAGCAAATGCCTGTTCTCGAAGGCAAGCGAATGATTCTCTTCATCGCCCCCAAGAAGACCGGCGCTCCCAAGAAAGTCGAAAGCGAAGAACCCGCTACCGAAGAACCATCCGTAAAAGAAGAGCCGAAACCCGCAAAGAAGGCTCCTCAGGTAAAAGCCAAGAAGGAATACCTCGGTCCCCGCGTAGAAGGCGAAGACTTTTAATGCCGCCCATCGTGCAGAGGCCATTTGCAAGATACAGGTCTGGCAAACAGGCTTCCGCCCAAACAACCGAAAAGCTCGCGCGCTGCGTTCGGTATCTCACGTAGCCGCAGTAATATAAATCAATTAAACAACAAAGAAAATGCCAAAAGTAAAGACTAATTCTGGTGCCAAGAAGCGTTTCGCACTCACTGGAACAGGTAAGATCAAAAGACGTCACGCTTACCACAGTCACATCCTCACGAAGAAGACAAAGAAGCAGAAGCTCAACCTTGACCACGTAGCCATCGTTGACCGCACCAACGTACGTCAGGTACGCGAACTCCTCTGCCTCCGTTAATTCAACAGGACAAGACAAGCGCAACACACTTTTCTTCTCACAAAACAAAGTCTAACCGGATGTTTAGCCCCACAAGTCCGTCGGAAACACAAAGCAAGACGGCGCTAACTTCCAAAATGTAACAAAACAATGCCTAGATCAGTAAATCACGTAGCTTCAAGAGCAAAGCGCAAAAGAATCCTCAAACTCACCCGCGGTTACTATGGTGCCCGCAAGAACGTTTGGACCGTTGCCAAGAATACTTGGGAAAAGGGTCTGACCTACGCCTTCCGTGACCGCCGCAACAAGAAGCGCAACTTCCGCGCTCTCTGGATTCAGCGTATCAACGCCGCTGCTCGCCTTGAAGGTCTTTCATACTCTCAGCTCATGGGCAACCTTCACAAAG
>CAVCAV010000180.1:0-6077 GCA_963600165.1 Christensenella sp. UBA1685
TTGTGCGCAAGCTCGACGACCTCATCGACTGGGGCCGTTCAAACTCTCTTTGGCCGCTTACGTTCGCTACCAGCTGCTGCGGTATCGAATTCATGGCAGTGTGTGCAGCACGTTACGACATTGCGCGCTTCGGTTTCGAGGTGACGAGAAACAGTCCCCGTCAGGCCGATGTGATTCTCGTTTGCGGTACCATCACCACCAAGATGGCCCCCGTGCTCCGTCGTCTCTACGACCAGATGGCCGACCCCAAATATGTGGTTGCCATCGGCGGTTGCTCCATCTCCGGAGGTCCGTTCACCAAGTCGTACCACGTGCTCAACGGTGTGGACAAAATCATCCCCGTAGACGTTTACGTGCCCGGATGCCCCCCGCGTCCCGAGTCGTTCCTCTACGGCATGATGCAGTTGCAGCGTATTGTTAAAGTAGAAAACTTCTTCGGTACCACCAACCGCAAGCAGAAAGACCCCTATAAGGTTGAGGCTGCGGAGAAGGAAGAAGCATTATATAACGAGGAGGAACAGGCATGAGCGAAGAATTGAAACCTACAGCAAACCAAAGCGCAGCCGCCAACGAGGCTGCTGCACCCCAGGCTGAGAAGGCAGCAGCTCCCGCAGCAAAACCTGCCACTCCCGCAGCTGCTCCCGCCGAAAAAACCGCCGCAGCGGCAAAGCCCGCAGTGGCACGTCCGGCTGCACGTCCTGCAGCACCCGCCAAACCCGCGGTCAACGAACTCAAACCCACACAGGTCGCTCCCGCCGAACTGCACGCTGAAATGAAGCGTTTGCACGACGAGAAGGGCATGGATTTCCTGCTCAACCTCGTGGGCGAAGACTGGCAGGAAGACGGACTCGGCGTGGTTTACCAGCTTGAGAACACCGACACGAAGGAACAGGCTTGCATCGTGTGCGTCACTACAGACCGCGAGAATCCCATGATTCCTTCCGTAAGTGACCTCTGGGACATTGCCAACATCTACGAGCGCGAAGTGTATGACTACTTCGGCATCGTGTTCACCAACCATCCCGACATGCGCCGCATCTTCATGCGCGAGGACTGGGTGGGCTATCCTATGCGTAAGGACAACGATCCCGAAAAGGACAACCCGTTCGATCCACAGCACATGACGAACGAACCGCTCGCCGACGTGACGTACGAGTACGAGCTTCAGAGCGACGGCACCATCAACAAGGTGGAACACGAAATCTTCCATAAGGACGACTACGTGGTGAACATCGGTCCGCAGCACCCCTCCACCCACGGTGTGCTCCACTTCCGTGTGGCTCTCGAAGGCGAAATGATCCGCAAGGTCGATCCCGTGCTCGGATACATCCATCGCGGTGTGGAGAAGATCAGCGAAAAGATGACCTATCCCCAGACCCTTGCTCTCACCGACCGTTTGGACTACCTCGGCGCCATGCAGAACCGCCATGCGCTCTGCATGTGTATCGAACAGGCCATGGGCGTGGAAGTGAGCGACCGCGTACAGGTGATCCGTACCATCATGGACGAGCTTCAGCGTATCGACTCCCACATCCTTTTCTTCGGCTGTCTCTGCCAGGACCTCGGTGCCACCACTGCGTTCCTCTACGCTTTCCGCGACCGCGAAAAGATTCTCGACATCTTTGAAGAAACTTGTGGCGGACGTCTCATCCTGAACTACAACACCATCGGCGGTGTGATGTACGACATCCACCCCAACTTCCAGAAGCGCGTGAAGGAATTCATCGTATGGATGCGTGAACACATCAAGGAATATCACGACATCTTTACGGGCAACGTCATCTTCCAGAACCGTTCGAAGGGCGTGGGCGTGCTGACGAAAGAGCAGGTCATCAGCTTCGGATGTACCGGCGGTACAGGCCGTGCTTCCGGTTGGCACAACGACTTGCGCAAGCTCCGTCCCTACGCAGCCTACGACCGTGTGAAGTTCAACGAAGTGGTGCGTACCGAAGGCGACTCCTTCGCACGCTACATGATTCGTATGGACGAAATCATGGAGAGTCTCAACATTATCGAACAACTCATCGACAACATTCCCGAAGGCAACTTCCAGGAGAAGATGAAACCCATCATCAAGCTTCCTGAAGGCAAGTTCTACAGCGAAGTGGAAGGAAGCCGTGGCCGAATGGGCGTATTCATCGAGAGCAAGGGCGACAAGAATCCCTACCGTCTCCACTACCGTTCTACCGGTCTGCCCCTCGTGGCAGCGATGGACACGGCCTGCAGCGGAAACATGCTCGCCGACCTCATCACCATCGGTGGTACCGTCGACTACGTCGTGCCCGACATTGACCGATAAGTAAGTTTTCAGAGTTGACGTCCGCTGCTCCTTATATATAGGAGCACGGGTAAACAAACTTCCAAACTCTCAAAAGAAAAATGTTTGATTTCAATATTGTAACAACATGGCTTCACGGTTTCCTGACGGGCACATGTGGCTTTGCCGAGTGGGGGGCAATCCTTACGGAGAGCGTCCTCGTGGCGTTGGCCATCATCACCCTCTATGCCGTGTTTGCCATAGCCCTCATCTACATGGAGCGCAAAATCTGCGCTTTCTTCCAGTGCCGCCTCGGCCCGATGCGTGTAGGTAAGTGGGGCGTTCTCCAGGTGTTCTCTGACGTGTTCAAGATGCTCACCAAGGAGATTATCAGCATGAGACAGAGCGACCTCTTCCTCCACAACCTGGCTCCGTTCCTCGTTGTGACGGCTTCCATGGTCACCTTCTCCTGCCTTCCCTGGAACAAGGGCGCACACATCATCGACTTCAACGTGGGTGTGTTCTTCTTCCTCGCCATGTCTTCTATCGGTGTGGTAGGTATCCTCCTTGCCGGTTGGAGTAGCAACAACAAGTACTCGCTCATCGGTGCCATGCGTAGCGGTGCGCAGATCATCAGCTACGAACTCTCCATCGGCATGACGATGCTCGCCATGATTTGCCTGACCGGCACCATGTCGTTCAGCGAAATCTGCCAGGACCAGTACGTGAACGGTTGGAACATTTGCCGCGGACACATTCCCGCTGTCATTGCGTTCCTCATCTATCTCGTTGCCGGCAATGCAGAGTGTAACCGTGGCCCGTTCGACTTGCCCGAGTGCGAAAGCGAACTTACCGCAGGTTACCACACCGAATACTCCGGTATGCACTTCGGTTACTACTACCTCGCCGAGTACCTCAACCTCTTTATCTGTGCCGGTATGGCCTCCACCATTTTCCTCGGTGGCTGGGCTCCCCTCCACATTTACGGCCTTGAGGGTTTCAACGGCGTGATGGACTACATTCCCGGTGCCGTATGGTTCATCGGAAAGACGTTCTTCGTGGTGTTCCTTCTCATGTGGCTCCGCTGGACTTTCCCCCGTCTGCGAATCGACCAGATCCTTTCGCTCGAGTGGAAGTATCTCGTGCCATTCAGCATGGTCAACCTCATCCTCATGGCACTCTGCGTGGCTATGGGATGGACGTTCTAACATTTCGGATTCGAAAGGTACAGCGGACCGTTCCTCTTGCAGCCCCGCTGCAGGGAACATAAACCAACGGCCTTTCCGAACTCTCAACTCAAATCATCCTCATGGAAGAAAAAAGTTATATAGGCGGTGTCGTCGACGGACTGAAGAGTCTCGGCACGGGTCTGAAAACGACCATGCGCGAGTTCTTTACCAAGAAGATTACCGAGCAATACCCTGAAAACCGCGACACGAACGTGATGTTCCATCGTTTCCGCGGTTCGCTCACGATGCCTCACAACGAGAACAATGAGCACAAGTGCATAGGGTGCGGCCTTTGCCAGATGGCTTGTCCCAACGGTTCCATCACGGTGACCAGCGAGTTTTACGAAACTCCCGACGGCAAGAAGAAAAAACGTTTGGTAAAGTACGAGTACGACCTGGGTTGCTGCATGTTCTGCATGCTCTGCACCCGTGCCTGCCCCCATGGCGCCATCACCTTCGACCAAAGTTACGAGAACGCAGTGTTTGACCGTTCGAAACTCGTCAAGCAGCTCAACCATCCCGGTAGCCACGTCGAGGAGAAGTAAACAACTAAAAGTGTAAAGCTTCACGAGCCCGCCGCCCGCGTGTTTCCTTTCTTTTTCAGGGAAACGACTGCGAAGCGAAAAGGGCCTGACGCTTAAACTCACCATCACAATGAATTCACAAAACATCATGTTCGTCATCCTGGCAGTGCTTATGGTGCTCTCGTCCATCGCGACGGTGCTGACAAAGAGCATAGTTCGCGCTGCTACATACCTGTTCTTCGTGCTCCTCGGCACGGCAGGCATGTACTTCTTGATGGGCTACACGTTCCTCGGTGCTGCGCAGGTTATCGTCTATGCCGGCGGCATCATCGTGCTCTACGTGTTCTCCATCTTGCTGACAGAAGGTGCCAAAAACCAGGATCTCTTCAAGCGCAAGCTTAAAGACGCCTCTTGGGGATTCGTGCTCAGCTTTGTGGGCTTCCTCACCTTTGTAGGTGTGGTTCTCTCCCACGAATGGAAAGCGCAGATTCTTGAAGCACCCAGTGAAACGGCCAACGCACAGACCACCGTCTCTGCCATCGGCAACAGCATTCTCTCGTCCGGTGCGGGCGGCTATCTGCTTCCCTTCGAAGCAGTCAGCGTATTGCTTCTTGCCTGCATTGTCGGCGCGCTCCTCATAGCCCGTAAACGCTAATCCGCAAACATCAAAGAAAACATCCCTATGATACAATTGGAATATATTCTCATCGTTTCAGCCGTGATGATGTTTGCCGGCGTTTTCGGATTTCTGACGCGCCGCAGCACATTGGCCATACTCCTTTCGGTGGAACTCATGCTCAACGCCACCGACCTCAACTTCGCAGTGTTTAACCGAATGCTTTATCCCGAGGGTAATGAAGGCTATCTCTTCTCGCTCTTCTCCATCGCCATTTCGGCAGCCGAGAGTGCAATTGCCATAGCCATCATGATCAACATCTACCGAATGGTCAAGAACATTCAGGCCGATGAACTCGAGAAGATGAAGTGGTAAAATTCAGTTGAAAAGTCTGGAAACATTCCTTGCGCCTTCCGCAAATATTCCGCTTTCCTACAAATGAAAACGGACGGGCGGCGACGGTGCAAAGCACGTTTCCGAACTCTTAAACTACTTGACAATGGATTATACAATTCTTATTCTTTTGCTGCCCTTCTTCTCGTTCCTCCTCCTCGGAGTGTTCGGGAAATTTCTCAGCCACAAGACTGCAGGATTGGTAGGTACTGCCGTATTGCTCGTAGTGGCCGCTTTGGCTTACTACACTGCTTTCGAGTACTTCTTCCAGACTCCGCGTACGGCAGAAGGCGTGCTTCCCACGCTCTTGCCCTACAACTTCCAGTGGCTGCCCTTCTTCGTACAGGGCCTCAGATTTGACATGGGCATTATGCTCGACCCCATCTCCGTGATGATGCTTATCGTCATCACGACGGTTTCGCTCATGGTGCACATCTACTCCTTCGGCTATATGCACGGCGAGCGCGGATTCCAGCGCTACTATGCATTCCTCAGCCTCTTCACAATGTCGATGCTCGGACTCGTTGTGGCCACGAACATCTTCCAGATGTATATGTTCTGGGAACTTGTGGGCGTTTCCTCTTATCTGCTCATCGGTTTCTACTACACTTCGCCTGCAGCCATCGCCGCTTCCAAGAAGGCATTCATCGTAACCCGTTTTGCCGACCTCTTCTTCCTTATCGGCATTCTCATCTACGGTTACTACTGCCACTCGTTCGGCTTCGACTTCAACCAGGCCGGCTTTGCCCAGGGTGCCATGATGCTCCCCACCGCCCTGTTCCTCATGTTCATCGGCGGTGCAGGTAAGAGCGCCATGTTCCCCCTCCACATCTGGCTTCCCGATGCCATGGAAGGTCCTACCCCCGTGTCGGCCCTTATCCATGCTGCCACCATGGTGGTTGCCGGTGTGTTCCAGATTGCCCGTCTCTTCCCCTTGTGGATTGACTACGCTCCCGGAACGCTCCACATCGTAGCCTGGGTAGGTGCCTTCACCGCATTCTATGCTGCCGCCGTGGCTTGCTGCCAGAGCGACATCAAGCGTGTGCTCGCCTTCTCCA
>CAVCAV010000181.1:0-6064 GCA_963600165.1 Christensenella sp. UBA1685
GCGTAGCCGTTTTGTTTGTTTTGAATGTTTTATTTTCTCTGCATATTTTGCTTTGCTCGCGCAAGCGAGCTCGGGAGAGCTCGCCCCCATCGTTCGCTTCATCGTTCGCCTCATGTTTGTGAATATGCACCTTCAAAAGTGCAGATTTTTGCCGAATATGCACTTTTGAAAGTGCACGAGGATGTTCGAAATGTAATCTATAGTTTGCAACTCTTGGCTATGTCGGCATTTTTGCCTCATCTCACCCCTTCGGCGTGATGTGGATGGGAATCTGGTCGGCCTCCTTCACCGTGCCGATGACGAAGATGCTGTGGAGCGAACCGATGCTGTCTATCTCGCCCAGCGTGTTGAGCACGAAGTCCTGGTAGTGCGCCATGTCGCGCACGTAGAGTTTCATGAGAAAGTCGTAGTCGCCCGAGGTGTTGTAGCACGACACCACCTCGTCTATCGACTGCACCGCCTTCATGAAGGCCGAGCCAATTTCCTTGTTGTGCTGCTTGAGGCGCACGTTGCAGAGCACCACGATGCCCGTGCCGAGCCGGTGGGCGTCGAGGCGGGCCACATAGCGGCGTATGTAGCCCTCGCGCTCCAGGCGCTTCTGCCTTTCGAAGGTGGGCGAGGGCGAGAGGTGCACCTCTGCGGCAAGTTCCTTCACGGTGAGTTTGGCGTTGCGCTGCAGCGCACGGAGGATGCGGATGTCCGTTTCGTCGAGATTTTCCATTTCTTACGTTTGGTAAAGGATGAGTCTTGCAGAACAATATTCTGCGCGACGGTTGTATGCACGGCAAATGTAGGATATTTTCCCGAGTTTCCAAAAGTATTTTGCAGCAATACGCCGAGCACGTAACTTTGCCGCCGAAAATAAAAAAAACAGAAAATCATATGTCACAGGTCAACCAACAACATTCTCCCTTCCGCTACGACTACGTCGGTAGCTTTCTCCGTCCCGAATCGCTCAAGGCCGCCCGCGCAGAGTGGGTAGCAGGCCACATCACCGACAACGAACTCCGCGAAGTGGAGGACACCTGCATCCGCGAACTCGTGGAGCACCAGATTGCCGCAGGCTATCCCGTCATCACCGACGGCGAGTTCCGCCGCTCCTACTGGCACCTCGACTTCATGTGGGGCTTCGAAGGCGTGCGCCACATTGAGCTCGACCACGGCTATCAGTTCCACGGCGAGGAAACCACCAAGGGCTCCCTCGAACTCACCGGCAAACTCGGCGGCAAGAACCACCCCTTCGTGGAGCACTACCGCTTTGTCAAGCAGTTTGAGCGTCCGGGTGTAGTGGCCAAGCAGACCATGCCCGCTCCCGCACAATTTTACGCAGAACTTTTCCGCGGCGACAACACCCTCAACACCAAGCGCGTCTACCCCGACACCGAAGAACTCATTCAGGACATCGCCGCCGCTTACCGTCAGGTCATCCGCGACCTCTACGATGCCGGCTGCCGCAACATCCAGTTCGACGACTGCACGTGGGGCATGGTGTGCGACACCGAGTTTTGGGAAAAGATGGTAGGTTCGTCCTACAACGGCAAGCAGCTCCAGGAAGTGTACCTCCGCGTGAACAACCTCGCCCTTGAGGGCCGTCCCGCCGACCTCACCGTCACCACCCACGTGTGCCGCGGCAACTACCACTCCACATGGGCTTCCAAAGGTGCCTACGACTCGGTGGCCGCTCTGCTCTTCGCCCGCGAAAACGTCGACGCCTTCTATCTGGAATACGACGACGAGCGCAGCGGCGGTTTCGAACCCCTCGCCCTCGTGCCCGAGGACAAGAAGGTGGTGCTCGGCCTTATTACCACGAAGCGTCCCGAACTTGAAGACAAGGCGGCCGTGAAGGCACGCATTGCCGAGGCCACGAAGTACATCTCCCTCGACCGTCTCTGCCTGAGTCCGCAGTGCGGTTTCGCTTCCTGCGAAATCGGCAACAAACTCACCGACGCTGAGCAGTGGGCCAAGCTCAAGCTCGTCCGCGAGATTGCCGAGGAAGTCTGGGGATAACAACATCTGAGGCAAATTCCTCCTTTATATAAGTATGTATGCAGCGCGCGCACGTAACACACCTACGTGTGCGCGCACGCGTTACACCGGAGTTTGTGCAAGTTGCTGTCAGCCTTCAGCGGGGCTTCACGGAGGCGAGCGATGGGGGCGAACGATGGGGGCGAAGTCTCCTGACTTCGCATAGGCGAAAAGAGTAACTTTTTAGAATGTTTATATCGCGCAAGCGAGCTCGGGAGAGCTCGCCCCCATCGTTCGCCCCCATCGCTCGCCCCCATCGTTCGCCCATCCCACGCGTTGCGCATTCCGTAAAAATTCCAAGCCTTGAAATTAAAATTCCAAGCCTTGAAATTTAAATTCCAAGGCTTGGAATTTTTGTTTCAAAACGGGGAACTCGTTTTGAAACTGCAAGTGCTTGGAAATCAGCGCTTAAGAGTTTTGTTGAAAATTCAGCCTTCTTTGGGGCTAACGATGGGGCGAGCTATGGGGTGAACTATGGGGGCGAGCTCTCCCGAGCTCGCTTGCGCGAAAAAGGAAACTTTTTAAAGAATGCTCATATCGCCTATGCGAAGTCAGGAGACTTCGCCCCCATCGTTCCCCTCCGTAAAGCCCCGCTGAAGGCTGACAGCAGTTTGCACAAACTTCGGTGTATGCGCGCGCACGCGTAGGCGGAGCTGTCCGTCCGCCGTCACAATCGCGGCATTCGCTGATAAAAAAACGCTAAAACAAGGGCGGATACGTCCCAAATTGGAAAATGTGAGTATTTTTGCAACTTGATATAGCATGCACCCCAAAAGAAGCATATGAAAAAGAACTCCATACGGATACTGCTCCTCGCGCTCGCAGCCTGCCTCACCTTCGCCGCCTGCGACACCTCCAGCAGCACCTCCGACTCCGAAAGCTCCACCGACTGCGCCATCACCGCAGTCACCTTGGGTACACTCCTCAGGACCATCAATACCGTCAGCCCCAACACCGGAGCCGACACCACCTACACGGTGAACGTCACCGGGTCGCTCTACCCCATGTACATCGACCAGGTCAACAACCGCATCTACAACGCCGACTCCCTTCCCGTCGGCACCCGCATAGACAAAGTGGTGTTCAGCACCCTCACCAGTTCCGGTTCGCTCGCCATACAGAGCCTCGTCACCGGCACCGACACCACCTTCTCCGCCACCGATTCCACCGACTTCCGCAAGATGCGCGTGGTGCGCGTCTACTCGTCCAGCGGTGCCCTCTCGCGCCTCTACGACATGGAAGTGAACATCCACCGCGAAGAAGGCGACTCCCTCGTGTGGAAACAGACCGCCGCAGCCCCCGCTTCGGCCCTCGCTTCCTTCACCAAGAGCCATCTGCTCAACTTGGGCACCACGCTCTATGCCTTCGGCCAGAAAGCCGACGGTAGCGTAAGCCTCTCCCTCGGTAGCACCGCCACCGGACAGTTCGACGCCGGCACCGACCTCGCCGCCATCGACGGCCAGGCCCTCAACGTGCGTTCCGTACAGCTCCTCGGCACCACCTTCTATGCCCTCGCAGGCAACGCCCTTGTGCGCTCCACCGACGGCGCATCGTGGGAAAAGACCGGCACCGACGGCCTCCTCGCCCTTGCCGGCACCAGCACCGACAGCCTCTATGCCGTCAACGCCGACCACCGCATGGTAGCCACCGCCGACGGCACCACATGGACCGCCCAAAAGGCCGACACCGACGGCGAATGGCCCCTGGCCGACTACGCCGCCGCCTATTGTCCCACCCACACCAACAAGAGCATATCCTCGCTCATCTTCGCCGGCTACAGCAGTCAGCAGCAGCCCAGCGTGTGGAAACACGACATCGACGCACAAGGCACCTACACCTTCGCCTGGAACTACCTCCCCCAGACCGAAGAGCTCAATGAAGTGGGCTTCCCCACCGTGGCAGACCCCTCGCTCCTCAGCTACGACGACGGTCTCGTGCTCGTGGGCCGCACGGCAGAAGGCAAAGTGGTCCTCTACCGCAGTTCCGACATAGGCCGCACATGGGTGAGCGGCGAATATACCGCCCCCTCGGCAGCCGCAGCCGCCAGCCTTTCAGCCACCGTCGACGCCGACCACTACATATGGATCGTGTGCGGCGGCACGGGCGAGGTGTGGCGCGGACGCATCAACCGCCTCGCTTGGAAGGACGAGAACAAACTCATCTTCAAGAGCCACAAGCGCTTCTGACAACCGGGCGGAGCGCCGACGTGGCGCATTCGTGTAAAAAGCCTTTTCTGATTTTATGAACAAGAGCCCCAGACATACCGAAGCCTCCTCCATCGCAGCGCCCGTTGCCCTTTGGCGGTACGTCTGTGCAGTGGCATGCCTGTTTCTCGGCACGGCGCTCCCCGTCCTTGCCCAGCAGGACGAAGTGGTCTACCGCCTCGAACTCGGTGCCGGCGTAGGAGCAGGGTTCAACGTGACCGACGTCAAAGGCAAAGCGGGACTCAGCGGTTCGCTCATAGCCCGCTTCCCCCTCAATCCCCGCATGGCGGTGAAAACGGAACTCGGCTACATGCAGATGAAAGGCAGCACCGACGGCAAGAAGGAATTCTTCCCCGCCGATGCGTCGCAAGTCTCCACCGACCGCCTCTCCTACAGCGTGAGCAGCGGAATCTACGACCTCTCCGCCCTCTACGAACTCCACTTCCTTCCCTACGGCTACGAGCGCGGCTACCAAGGCTACTGCCGCTTCGTGCCCTACATACAGGCCGGATTCGGACTCGTCTACGGAGCCGCCGGCAAAGCCTTCAGCGCCCAGATACCCATCGGCGTCGGAGTGAAGTACAAAGCAGGCCCGCGCCTCAACCTCGGTCTCGACTGGACCTTCCGCTTCTCACTCACAGACAAACTCGACGGACTCCAAGCCCCCCTCGGCATCAGTTCCAGCGGATTCAGCAACAAAGACCACTACTCCACACTCCGCCTTACCCTCACCTACGACCTCAATCCGCGTTGCCCCACGTGCAACCGCGACTGACCCGCATAAAGTATGGACGGCTTGCCGTCCTCACCTCCAACCTCCGGACATATGGACCAACTCGACCACAACCGCATTCCCAGCCACATTGCCATCATCATGGACGGCAACGGCAGGTGGGCGAAGGCGCGCGGCCTCAACCGCAGCATGGGACACCAGCAAGGCGTTGTCGCCGTGCGCGAAATCACCACAGCGTGCTCCCGACTGGGCGTGAAATTCCTCACGCTCTACACCTTCAGCACCGAAAACTGGAACAGGCCCGTCGACGAGGTCGCCGCGCTCATGACGCTCATCCTCCATTCGCTTGAAGAAGAGCTGTTTATGAAAAACAACGTGCGCCTGCGCGTCATCGGCGACATCAGCCGCACCCCGCAGGAGGTCCAGGAAGCCATCAACGGACTCATCGAACGCACGTCAGTCAACACCGGCATGACCCTCGTCATCGCCCTCAGCTACAGCTCGCGCTGGGAAATCACGCAGACCGTGCGCACCCTTGCCCAAAAGGTGAAGGACGGACAACTCTCGCCCGACGACATCGACGAAGACGTCATAAGCAGCCATCTCGCCACCGAGTTTATGCCCGACCCCGAGCTCCTCATCCGCACCGGAGGCGAACTGCGCCTGAGCAACTACCTCCTCTGGCAGTGCGCCTACTCCGAACTCTACTTCTGCGACACCTACTGGCCCGACTTCCACGAAGAGGAACTCCGCCGTGCCATCCTCGACTACCAGCAGCGCGAACGCCGCTTCGGCAAGACGAGCGAACAGGTGGCTAAGTAATGTGCAAATGTGCAGATGTGCAAATGTGCAAATGTTTGCACTGCATATGATTGAATCCAACGCACAAAACAGTTTGTGTCTGCACAGTACGTTACACATTTGCAATGCATATTACATTATCGTAGTTTGGCATTTGGGCTTACAGCCCGTTTTCGGTGTAATCCGAAACCTGAACTTCATTATCCGAGCAAACTCCATTCGCACACTAGCGAATCATATTATCTCACAAGCAAACCACATTTGCACATTTGCACATCTGCACATTTGCACATTCGCGAAG
>CAVCAV010000182.1:0-6052 GCA_963600165.1 Christensenella sp. UBA1685
CGCGCAAGCGAGCTCGGGAGAGCTCGCCCCCATCGTTCGCTCCATGCGCTTGCGCCCCCATCGTTCGCTACATCGTTCGCCCCCATGCGCTTCGCCTCATGTGCTTCGCCCACACAGCGGGGCTAAGCGTCCGTGTCCGGTTCGGCGAAAGGCAATTCGCCGTTGAAGCGGTCGAAATCGGAACGGAAAAGTCGGTCCTGCACCACACGGTAGCGCTCAAACTCCGACTCGGCAAAGTTTTTGGCATATTCGGCAGTTACTTTTCCCGCGTCGCGGAGCACGGCATCGCCGCCGGCCTCAAGGATGACGTCTATGCGCTTGGCCCAGTCGTCCATCGTCATGGGGATGTGGCGTTTGGCCATGCGTTCCGCCGTGTCGAGGACGGAGTTGACAAGCATGCCCATGTCCTCAAGCTCGGCTTGCTTCAGGTAGTTTTTGGCTATGCTCACATCGGGTTTCACTATTTTCCCGTTGGGGGCATTTTCCCATGTGGTAAGCCCCATGTGTTCCTTCGCGGCGTCGGCGCGCTCCACGATGAGTTCGGCGGCAGTGTGCCCGTGAACGGCATAGTGCATTTTGTTCTGTACCTTTTGGAAAAACAGACGCGTGGTGGGAGCGTCGCGGTTGTAGTCGATGGAAGTGGCGTAGATGTCGGTGAGCTTTTGGTAAAACCGGCGTTCGCTCAGCCGGATTTCACGTATTTCCGCCAGCAAGTGCTCGAAATAGTCCTCACCGATAAACGTGCCGTTCTCCATGCGCTTTTTGTCTATTACGTAGCCGCGGAGCGATAACTGGCGGATGACCTGTGTGCACCATTGGCGAAACTGGGTGGCACGGATAGAATTGACACGGTAGCCTACGGATATGATGGCATCGAGGTTGTAGAATTTCGTACGATAGTTTTTACCGTCTGAGGCAGTTGCCGAGATTTTCTCGGTAACTGAAACCTCGTCAAGCTCTCCGCTCTTGAATATGTTTTTCAGATGCAGCCCAATGTTGTCTGCCGAGCAGTCGAAAAGGGTGGCCATGGCTTTCTGCGTAGCCCACACCGTTTCGTTCCTGTACAGCACCTGAATGCCTTGTTCCTTTCCTTCTGCCACGAAGGTAAGGAACTCGGCGGTGCTGTTTCGTATTTCAAGTTTGTTTGACATAAGCGTTTTTTTATTGAAGTTGGCGCAAGCGCATGGAGCAAAAGATGGAGCGAACGATAGGAGCGAGCTCTCTCGAGCTCGCTTGCGCGAGGATGCTCGCCCTCTATGGGGGCGACGTTTGAAACGTCGCGTTCTACACGGCTTTTTTGCGCCGATGTTTTTGAATGCGCAAGCGCATGAAGCAAACGATGAAGCGAGCGATGGGGGCGAAGTCTCCCGAGCTCGCTGCGCGAGGATGCTCGCCCTCTATGGGGGCGACGTTTGAAACGTCGCGTTCTACACGGCTTTTTTGCGCCGATGTTTTTGAATGCGCAAGCGCATGAAGCGAGCGATGGGAGCGAGCGATGGGGGCGAAGTCTCCCGACTTCGCGCTCTACACGGCATATGTGCAACTTCGTGTAGAGCGCGACGTTTCAAACGTCGCCTCCATGGCGCGTGTAAGGGTCGCGCAAGCCGTGTAAGGGTCGCGCATGCGAGCTCGGGAGAGCTCGCCCCCATCGTTCGCCCCCATCGTTCGCTCCATCGTTCGCTCCATCGTTCGCTCCATCGTTCGCTAAAGGCGTCCTTCATTTGCACATTTGCACATTTGCACATCCGCACATTTGCACATTCGCGAAGCGCCTGCGCTACACCTCCTTCTCCACAAAATAGCGGGGGCGGCGCTTCACTTCGGTGTAGATCTTCCCCACATATTCGCCGATAATGCCGCAGGCGAGGAGGACGGCGCCGCCGAGAAACCATAGGCTCACGATGAGGGAGGTCCAGCCCGTGATGGCACGGCCGCTGAAGTAGGCCACCAGGCCGTAGACGATGGCGAGGAGGGCTATGAGCATGCAGAAAAGGCCGATCCACGTGATGAGCTGCAGGGGGCGCACGCTGAACGACGTGATGCCGTCGAGGGCAAAGGCGAGCATGCGGCGCAGGGGGTATTTCGACTCGCCGGCCTGGCGCTCCTTGCGGTCGTAACAGACGGTGGCACAGGGGTAGCCCATCTGCGACACCATGCCGCGGATGAAAAGGTTGCGCTCGGGATAGGAGGCGAGCGACTGCACGGCGCGGCGGCTGAGCAGGCGGAAGTCGGCATGGTTGTACACCACGCCGGTGCCCATAGCGTGCATGAGGCGGTAGAAGCCCTGGGCCGTAGTGCGCTTGAACCACGTGTCGGTGGTGCGCTCGCGGCGCACGCCGAACACCACGTCGTGGCCGTCGCGGAAGAGGTCCACCATGTCGGCTATGGCGGCGGTGTCGTCCTGTAGGTCGGCATCGATGGTGATGACGGCGTCGGCACGCGTGGCCCCCCACTCCATTCCGGCCCAGATGGCGTTTTGGTGCCCCACGTTGTGGGCAAGCTTGAGACCGTGGACATTGGGGTTGCGCAGCGACTGGGCTTCGATGAAAGCCCACGTTTCGTCGCGGCTGCCGTCGTCGACATAAAGGAGCGAGGCGCTGTCGGCCTTGCGGTCGGCCACAAGGCGGGCGGCCACTTCGAGCAGTGCGGGATGGGTGGCGGGAAGCACTTCCTGTTCGTTGAAGCAGGGAACTATGATGAGGATGTTCATGGGGGAAAACGTGTTAATGGAACGGGGTTGCGTGCAAAGATACAACGAAAATTGAAGGAGAGGAGCGGCGCTGCGCTAATGCGTCGCTTCGCGAATGTGCAAATGTGCAAATATGCAAATGTGCAAATGAGGGCTGCCATCGTTCACCCCGCCTTCCCGTAAAAATTCCAAGGCACGCCGTGAGAAATCTACGGCACCCCAAAGCGTTGGGGTCGCAGAAAGTTTTTTGCAATTGTTTGCTTTTGACGGGGAGCGACTTTTCGGTACGGACCGGCTGTTTCGCGCGCGGGCGCACACGCGCATATACCGAAGTTTGTGCAAACTGCTGTCAGCCTGTCAGCGGGTGTGCCATTGAAAGATATAATATACTGAATTACTGATGCTTAAACAGAGCACTGAGGGTGACAGTAGAATTCTCAAGAGGGGTAATTTTTCGTCACAGGGGGTAAAAATCGATCACAGGCCGAGGTGACGGCAAAGGTTTAATAAAGCAAAATATATGTATGTATTTCTTGTTGCTGTCAGGCTTCTTACGCAGGAAATGCCACACGCCCGCCGTGTAGAGCGCGACGTTTTAAACGTCGCCTCCATAGAAGGTGTAAAGCCGCGCAGCGAAGTCAGGAGACTTCGCCCCCATGCGCTACGCCCCCATATGGGGCAGAAGGCATACCTCATTTGCACATTTGCATATCTGCACATTTGCACATTCGCGAAGCGATGTTTGTACATTCGCAAAGCGCCCCCCATCGTTCGCTGAAGGCTGACAGCAGTTTGCACAAACTTCGGTGTATACGCGCGCGTACGTAAACGGCGCAAAATTTTACCCTCGGAAGCAACCCTCCCGATATCGTAAAAATCAATAAAAGCCGCCGTGCGTGTTCGCGGAACGAGAATAAATGGTTATTTTTGCGCGATTTACAGAAGGTAAAACAAAAATCCAATAAAAACTATCCGAATGAACGTGATAACGAAAACCGTCGCGTTGCCCGATGGACGCACCATCAGCATCGAGACAGGCAAGCTGGCCAAGCAAGCCGACGGTGCCGTCATGCTCCGCATGAACAACACCATGCTCCTGGCCACCGTATGCGCCGCAAAGACCGCGCAGCCCGGAACGGACTTCATGCCCCTCCAGTGTGACTACAAAGAAAAGTACAGCGCCGCAGGACGTTTCCCCGGCGGCTTCACCAAGCGCGAAGGCCGCGCCGGCGACTACGAGATTCTCACCTCACGCCTCGTGGACCGCGCACTCCGTCCCCTCTTCCCCTCCGACTACCACTGCGAGGTATACGTAAACATCACGCTCTTCTCAGCCGATGGTGTCGACATGCCCGACGCTCTCGCAGGTTTTGCCGCATCGGCCGCCCTCGCAGCCAGCGACATCCCCTTCGAAGCTCCCATCTCTGAAGTGCGCGTGGCCCGCATCAACGGCGAATATGTGGTGAACCCCACCTTCGACCAACTTAAGCAGGCCGACATGGACATCATGGTAGGTGCCACTGAAGAGAACATCATGATGGTGGAAGGCGAAATGGACGAAGTGCCCGAAAGCGCACTGCTCGAAGCCCTCAAGGCTGCCCACGCTGCCATCAAGCCCATGTGTCAACTCCAAAAGGAACTCTCAAAGGAACTCGGCACCGACGTGAAGCGCGAATACGACGACGAGGTGAACGACGAAGAGCTCCGTCAGCAGGTGAAGGACGAGTGCTACCAGCCCGCCTACGCCATTGCCGAAGCCGGCGACCACGACAAGCACCAGCGCGAAGAAGCCTTCACCAAAATCCGTGAGGACTTCAAGGAACGCTACGCTGCCGCCCACGCCGAACTCACTCCCGAAGAACTCGAGGAGAAGAACGCCCTCGTGGACCGCTACTACCACGACGTGGAGCGCGACGCCATGCGCCGTTGCATCCTCGACGAAGGCAAGCGCCTCGACGGACGCGGCACCACCGACATCCGCCCCATCTGGTGCGAAGTGTCGCCCCTCCCCATGCCTCACGGTTCGGCCATCTTCACCCGTGGCGAAACCCAGGCGCTCGCCACTGCCACCCTCGGCACCAAGCTCGACGAGAAAATGGTGGACGACGTGCTCGACAAGAGCTACATGCGTTTCCTCCTCCACTACAACTTCCCCCCCTTCTCCACCGGCGAAGCCAAGGCTCAGCGCGGCGTAGGCCGTCGCGAAATCGGCCACGGCCACCTCGCTTGGCGCGCACTGAAGGGCCAGATTCCCGCAGACTATCCCTACACCGTACGCGTGGTGAGCGACATTCTCGAATCGAACGGTTCGTCGTCAATGGCCACCGTTTGTGCCGGTACGCTCGCCCTCATGGACGCCGGTGTGCCCATCAAGGCTCCCGTGAGCGGCATTGCCATGGGTCTCATCAAGAACCCCGGCGAAGAGAAGTATGCCGTGCTCAGCGACATCCTCGGCGATGAGGACCACCTCGGCGACATGGACTTCAAGACCACCGGTACGGCAAAGGGTCTTACCGCCACGCAGATGGACATCAAGTGTGACGGTCTCTCCTACGAAATTCTCGAGAAGGCACTCAACCAGGCCAAGCAGGCCCGCGAGCACATCCTCGGCAAGATTCTTGAAACGATGGCCGCTCCCCGTCCCGAACTCAAGCCCCACGTTCCCCGCATCGAAGCCTTCGAAATTCCCAAGGAATTCATCGGCGCCGTCATCGGCCCGGGCGGAAAGATCATTCAGGGCATGCAGGAGGACACCGGTGCCACCATCACCATCGACGAAGAAGACGGCGTAGGCAAGATTCAGGTGAGCGGTCCCAACAAGGAAAGCATCGACGCTGCCGTTGCCAAAATCCGCGCCATCGTGGCCGTTCCCGAAGTGGGCGAAGTGTACGACGCAAAGGTAGTGAGCATCATGCCCTACGGCTGCTTCGTAGAGTTCATGCCCAGCAAGGAAGGCCTGCTCCACATCTCCGAGATTGCATGGAAGCGTCTCGACACGGTGGAAGAAGCCGGCATCAAGGAAGGCGACACCATCAAGGTGAAACTCCTCGAGATCGACGAGAAGACCGGCAAGTTCCGCCTCTCCCACCGCGTGCTCGAAGAGAAGCCCGAAGGCTGGGAAGAGCGTCCCGCACGCCGTCCCCGTCGTGAAGGTGGCGAAGGACGTCCCCGTCGCGAAGGCGGCGACCGTCCCCGTCGTCCCCACCACGAAGACTAATCCCCGCGATTGAATGAAATGCGCCATAGCATCACTTTCTAAAGTCCCCTCGCAGACCCCGTGTCTGCGAGGGGCATTTTTTTAATGTGTGAATGTGCAGATGTGTCGCTTCGCGAATGTGCAAATGTGCAGATGTGCAAATGTGC
>CAVCAV010000183.1:0-6050 GCA_963600165.1 Christensenella sp. UBA1685
GCATAACCCCGCGGGTATGCCCGACGCTACGGAGATAGACCACATTGAAGAGCCTTACATCCGTGCTTCCATCATTACCCGTACGGACTACATCGGCAACATCATGACGCTTTGTCTCGGCAAGCGCGGCGAACTTGTCAAACAAGAGTATGTCAGCGGCGACCGCGTGGAACTCTACTACGATATGCCCCTCGCCGAGATTGTCATCGACTTCTACGACAAACTCAAGTCCATTTCCAAAGGCTACGCTTCGTTTGACTATCATCCCATCGGCTTCCGTCCTTCAAAACTCGTGAAACTCGATATCTTGCTTAATGGCGAACCCGTCGACGCACTTTCTACCTTGACTCACGTTGACAACTCCGTTTATTTCGGGCGTCGTATGTGCGAGAAACTTAAGGAACTCCTTCCTCGACAGCAGTTCGACATTGCCATCCAGGCTGCTATCGGTGCAAAAATCATTGCTCGCGAAACCGTAAAGCAGGTTCGTAAAGATGTTACCGCCAAATGTTATGGCGGCGACATTAGCCGTAAGCGCAAATTGCTCGAGAAGCAGAAGCGAGGCAAAAAGCGCATGAAAGAAATCGGCAATGTGCAAGTGCCTCAAAAAGCGTTCCTTGCCGTTCTGAAACTTGACTGATAAGCATCACACCACCCCATCCTACAATATGCTAGCAGAATATAAAGACGTGCACCTTTCTATAGAAGGAAAGGACCTTTTGGAGCATGTCAACTTCACCATAAACGAGAACGACTTTATCTACCTTATCGGTAAGGTGGGTACGGGCAAAAGCACTTTGCTCAAGTCGCTCTATGCAGAAATCCCCGTTGCTGCAGGAGATGCATCCATTCTTGATTTCAACCTGTTGAAACTCAAACGGAAACACGTGCCGTTGCTGCGCCAGCAACTCGGCATTGTGTTTCAGGATTTCCAACTGCTCCGCGAACATACCATCGGCCAGAATCTCGACTTTGTGCTTCGCAGTATCGGGTGGAAAAAGAAACTGCGTCCCGAACGCATCCGTGAAGTGCTGCAGGCCGTAGGACTTGAGGGCAGCGAAACGAAGTTCCCCCACGAACTTTCGGGCGGCGAACAGCAGCGCGTCTGCATAGCCCGCGCTTTGCTCAACAAACCTAAGATTATCATCGCCGACGAACCTACCGGAAACCTTGACGCCGCCACTAGCCGTCAGATTATGCAGATACTCCATGCCGTACGCGACAAAGGCACGGCAGTAGTCATGGTCACGCACAATCTTAATTTGCTCGACCAGTTTCCGGGTATCGTATATGAGTGTGCCGATGGTACGCTGCATGAAGTGACTGAGAAATACAACCAGGCTATGGAGGTCAGTCTCCCATAAAGGCTGATTTGCGATAGCAACGAATTCATCTCTTGAAATATCCAATATAAGAATTACAGACACAATGAAAATACTGAAGTTTGGCGGCACCTCCGTCGGTACGCCGCAACGCATGAAAGAAGTTTGCAACCTCATCACCGACAACGAGCGCAAAATAGTGGTACTCTCCGCCATGTCCGGAACCACCAATTCGTTGGTAGAGATTTCAGACTACATCAAGAAGCGTAACCCCGAAGCAGCCAACAACGTAATCAACAAGTTGCGCACCATCTATACGCGCCATATCGATGAACTCTACGCCACTACCAAGATGGCAGACCAGACCCGCAAGCTCGTGATGGACATCTTTATGCACCTTCACCATCTTACGGGAATGGAATATTCGCCCGAACTTGACAAGGAAATACTCTCCCAAGGCGAAATAATCAGCACCAACATGGTGACGAATTATCTCAAGGAGTGTGATGTGAATGTAAAGCTCATCCCTGCGCTCAGCTTTATGCGTACAGACGATAAGGGCGAACCTGACCTCAACTACATCAAGAACCATCTGCAGACCATACTCAAGCAGGAAGAGAAATACGACCTCTTTATCACGCAAGGTTTCATTTGCCGTAACTACCTCGGACAAATTGACAATCTGCAGCGTGGCGGCTCCGACTATACCGCCTGCCTCGTTGGTGCAGCACTTTATGCCGACGAAATTCAGATATGGACAGACATCGACGGCATGCACAACAACGACCCCCGCTTTGTGCCCAACACCACTCCCGTGCGCCAGCTCAACTTTGAAGAAGCTGCCGAACTGGCTTACTTCGGTGCCAAGATTCTTCACCCCACTTGCATCCAGCCAGCACACTTTGCCGGCGTGCCCGTGCGTCTCCTCAATACGATGGACCCCTCTGCTCCCGGCACCATCATCAACAATGAGATGCAACACGGCCACATAAAGGCTGTGGCAGCGAAGGACAACATTACGGTCATCAAAATTGTGTCCTCACGAATGCTTCTCGCTACAGGGTTCTTGCGCAAGGTGTTTGAGATATTCGAAACAAACGCCACGCCCATTGATATGGTTACTACAAGCGAGGTCGGCGTATCGCTCAGCATAGACAACACCACCCATCTTGCTCCCATTGTGGAGGAACTCAAGAAATACGGTACGGTGGAAGTCGACGAAAATATGTGCATCATCTGCGTCGTAGGCGACTTGCAGTGGGGCAACGTCGGTTTCGAGTCGCTTGTGAGCGAAGCTTTGGCTAAAATCCCAGTAAGAATGATTTCCTACGGCGGCAGCAACTACAACATTTCCTTCCTCGTAAAAGAAAGCGACAAGAAACAGGCTCTCTGCGCTTTGAGTGAAAAACTCTTCAACTGATTTGCCTCCTGTCTTATTATCCAATATTCCTAACAACTGCAACACACAAAACATCTATATGACTTTTCCCTTAGACCGTTTTGCTTCGCTCAAGACGCCTTTCTACTACTACGACCTTCCTTTGCTCGAAACCACGCTGCAAGCCATTGAAAAAGCCGTGGCCGACTATCCTGCCTTTCATGTGCACTATGCAGTGAAGGCCAATGCCAATCCGCGCGTCCTTCGCACCATTGCGAACCATGGATTGGGCGCCGACTGCGTTTCCGGCGGTGAAATAAAAGTGGCCGTTGACAACGGATTTGCTCCCGGCAATGTGGTATATGCCGGTGTAGGCAAAAGCGACTGGGAGATAGAACTTGCATTGGAGAAAGGCATTCTGTGCTTCAATGTAGAGAGTCTTCCCGAACTTGAGGTTATCAACGAGATTGCCACGCGCATGGGCAAGAAGGCACAAGTCTGCTTCCGTGTCAATCCCAACGTCGATGCTCATACCCACAAGAAGATAACCACAGGACTGAACGAAAACAAGTTCGGCATTGCAATGGAAGACCTTGTGCCTGCCGTACGCCGTGCAGAGTCGCTTCCATCGGTAGAATACGTAGGCATGCATTTTCACATCGGCAGCCAGATTCTTGACCTTTCCGTTTACGAAGCACTCGGCCAACGCATCAATGAATTGCAGGACCAACTCGATGCAGAAGGCATCCGCTCACGCATCATCAATGTCGGTGGTGGACTTGGCATTGACTACGACAATCCCGATGGCAATCCCATTCCCGCTTTCGACCGCTATTTCTCCATCATCGCCCGTTCGCTTTCTTTGCGCGAAGGACAAGAGGTGCATTTCGAGTTGGGCCGTTCTGTTGTAGCCCAATGCGGCACACTCATTGCCCGTACGCTCTTCGTGAAAGAAGGACACACCAAGAAATTCGTCATCGTTGATGCGGGTTTCACGGAATTGGTACGCCCTGCCATGTATGGTTCGCACCACTTTACGCAGAATATATCCGCTCCGGCAGACAGTGAACAAGACACATACGATGTCGTCGGTCCCATCTGCGAAAGCAGCGACGTGTTCAGCAAGGACGAAAAGCTTCCCGTCACCCATCGCGGCGACTTCATCGCTTTCCGTTCAGCCGGTGCCTACGGCGAAATAATGGCATCGACCTACAACTGCCGTACGCTTCCCGAAAGCTATTACGGAGAATAAAACAAGAGAAAAACTATCCTTTGTCGTTGTCTTCTGTGAATGCGTCATTTGCGAAGACAAACGTGCGATAGTATGCTCTATAACACAATATGAAAGCATCGTGCTCAAAAATAGCGTTAAAAGCGCTATGCGCACGATGCTTTTTCGTATCTTTGCGAATATGGAGTTACTAAGAAAAATCACACACGCATTTTCGCTATATAAGGGGCTTGCCATCACCGTGTCGGCCCTCATGCTTTTCGGCACGACTGCTGAGGCCCGCAAGAAGGATCCCAAGGCGGGAAAAGGTATGGCTGCCGTTTCGGCTATGGAGCCTGACGCCATGGCGCGCAAGGCTACAGGAGAGCGACGCGTGGAGCATGCTGCCGCCGTATTCCTTCGTTCGAGCAATTCACGCATCAATTCGCGTTATAAGGAAGGTATCGACGTTTCCCACTACCAAGGAACCATCAATTGGGACGACGTGGTGAACGGAACGCCCATTTCTTATGTCTATCTGAAAGCTACCGAGGGTGCATCGCTCGTAGACGACACCTACGAGAGAAACCTTTCCGAAGCCCGCAGAGTGGGACTAAGCGTGGGCAGTTACCACTTCTATCGTCCGAACGTCAATTGGGAAGAACAGTTCCAGAACATGACGTCGGTCGTAAAGATGGAAAACCAAGACCTTGTGCCGATTATCGACATAGAGCACAGAGGTTCCGTAAGTCTTGATGTATTTCTGTCAGACCTGAAGAGCTTTATTGAGAAAGTTACGGCTTTCTACGGCAAGAAGCCTCTCCTTTACACGTACCACAACTTCTATAACCGCTATCTCAGCGGACAATTCTCCGATTACCACTTTATGATAGCCCGCTACAAGAGCGACTCTCCCACGCTCGATGACGGCAAAGATTACATTATGTGGCAGTATACGTCTACGGGCTCTATTCCCGGCATAAGGGGGCATGTGGACCGCAGCCGCATCATGGGTAACTTCTCCCTTAATCAGGTGAGAATGTAAACCGCAACCAGAATATTCACATCAATCCCAACCAATAACGGAAAAGCATGCTTTTCCGTTTTTTTTTATTTCCATCGTTTACAATGGACCAGTCAACTTACGCAAAGCTCCACGACATGGAGTTGCAGACCTTCCTCTCTTCCATTAATGAAGAAACAACTTCGTTTCTGAAGAACAAACTCAAGGACGTACAACGCATTCAGAGCCGTGCTATCGCAATGGCACTTGACGGCGTACCGGAGAAGCTTGCAGAAATAAGGAATAGTCGAAATGTGATGCCAGCAATTCCTGAGGCTGTTTGCACCAAGGACGTGTCGCCTGGCATGAAACTCTTCATGAGCAGTAAACTCTCTCAACAAGCAGACTGCGACGATACTTCGCAACCTCTTCTTCCTCTTTTGGTATACTTCCATGGAGGCGGTTGGACGTTTGGCTCCATCAACAGTTGCTCAAGGTATTGTGCGAGTGTTGCTGAAAGCGGAAAGGTTTTGGTGCTTGCGGTGGACTACCGCCTTGCGCCCGAACACCCCTACCCTGCCGCTCTTGACGATTGCTCTCGTGCTTTTCGTTTTTCGCTTGAACATGCGCTTGTGTGGGGCGCAGACCCGAATCGTGTAAGTCTTGGCGGTGACAGTAGCGGTGGAAACCTTGCTCTTGCCGTGGCTTTGAATGCTGTTTGTGAGAAAACAACTTTGCCTTCATCGCTTGTGCTCTTCTATCCCGTTGTAAAGGCTGCGCCGGACGGCTCGTTGTCGTGGAGGGAGTATGGAGAAGGCTATGGTCTTGACGCTTCCATTATGGAGCTCTTCTACAAAGCTTATTTGGGGACCGCCGACCAATCGCGCAATCCTCTCGTGTCCGTAGCTGATGCACCTGAGGAATGGTTGCGCCAACTTCCGCCTATCCTTTTTGTCGCAGCGGAAAAGGACGTGCTTCATGACCAAGGTTATGATATGGTCAATCATCTCCGCAATTTGGGTGTTCCTGTAAATTACAATTGCTTGGATGGTGCAACGCATTTGTTTATAACTGTGGACGGACAGTCTACGGCATTCCGTTATGCCGTTGAAGCAACGGTAGACTTTCTTTCATAAA
>CAVCAV010000184.1:0-6036 GCA_963600165.1 Christensenella sp. UBA1685
AAGATGATACCGCTCCTCTTTATATTGAGGAAAGCCAAAGAACCATTGATACCTCAGACAATGGTATACTATGGTCTTATGTCTGGAATAGCCTTTGGCGTATTTGAAGGTGTGCAGTATCAGATGACCGTCAATGCAGAACAAGCATACGACGTATCGTTTTTCTTGAATATTGCCCGTTTGACAAGCTTGCCGTTCCTGCATGCTTGTTGGTGTGGCATTGCTGGTTATTTCCTTTCATTTGCTCACCTGTACCCTAAGTACAGACATGGGCTATACACACTGGCATTGACTATTCCTGCAATCATTCATGGTTTATATGATTCCTTGACGGATTACCGGATTGTGTCGTTGGTTATGGTTTTCATAGGATTGATGTTGCTTACTGTTTATCTGAAGCAAAGCGTTGATTATCAATCGAAATTGCGCCAATAGCAAACTCTCTCCTTGTAGAATGCAGCGATTCAAAACGTCGCGTTCTACACGGCTCGCCCCAAACGAAGAACTGCTGCAACTTCAGGAATGAAGCCGCAGCAGTTCAGTTGAGTTAAGCTGTGTGGGCATGTGCCGACGGGATTATTCGCCCGGAGCGATAGCGCCGGAGGGGCAAACGTCAGCGCAAGTGCCGCAGTCAACGCATACGTTAGCGTCGATAGAGTACTTTTCGCCTTCAGAGATTGCGCCAGAGGGGCATTCGTCGATGCAGGTGCCGCATGCGATGCAGTCATCGCCAATTACATAAGCCATTGTGGTAAGAATTTAGATTGTTAATTGTGAGTGTAGTTGTCCTTGCTTTCTGCACACGCCGCTCCTTGCGAAACGGGATGCCGAATGCGGGGCAAAGTTACATATTTCTTCCGACTAAGTAAGCCGTAGCAAATAACTTGCACAAAAAATATGCACGGCTGCGCCGGTTGGGGAATGGAAATAGGCTGTCTATTTTTTTTATATTGGATTAGGCCGAGGACGGGCTGAAAGCCCAGCACAACATAGCCCAGGGCAAGCGTAGCGACACCCTGGGTTAGGATTTAAATCATGGAAATGCGCCCTGAAAGGGCAGCATAATGTCTATTTCGGATAAATAGCAGCGCACGTGTAGCCATGGTGTTGCCCTTTCAGGGCGCACAATCAGGGTGGGTGCATTTACCCAGGGTGTCGCTTCGCTTGCCCTGGGCTATGTTGTGCTGGGCTTTGGCTTTCCCTTCGGCCGCCGATTTTCAATTCAGCCCGTTTTAGGGCAAACACAATTTTGAACACGCCCCAAACCCCGTCGCCTACGCAAGTTTAGCGTATCTTTGCATACGATTCGCCCTCTCCCTGCGTTTAAATATAGGGTGGTTGCACGCCTTTGTGCTCCATTCCGCCCCGTAAGCTCTACAACCCATGCACACTCTTCGACATACCATACTTCTTTTCCTCCTCTGCCTCTGCTCGGCGCTCTCGGCCCAGCAGCGCCGCGTGCAGAACAAGCCGTTCATCGACGAGCGCCGCTTCCACTACGGCTTCTTCGTAGGCCTTCACGACCAGGGCATGCACTTCTCCAACAACGGATACATCGACCCCGAAACGGGAGCACAATGGGCGGCGCAGACCGACCGCCCCAACTTCGGCTTTTCCGTAGGCGTGTTGGGCGAATGGAAAATGACGAACAACCTCTCGCTGCGCATCCTCCCCTCGCTCCATTTCGGCGCGAAGCACGTGGCGCTCCGCAACCTTGCCACACAGCGCGAGGAGAGTCTCGACATGAAGTCGTGCTACATCGGTGTGCCTGTTGACCTCAAGGTGGCGGCACCCCGCTTCAACAACTACCGGCCCTACGTCATAGCCGGCGTGGCGCCGATGTACGACCTCACCACGGGCAAGCAAACGAAACTTAAGGCGAAGCCCTTCAACATGATGCTCGAAGCGGGTCTGGGCTGCGACCTCTACCTTCCGTTCTTCAAGTTCATCCCCGAACTCAAGTTCTGCCTCGGCCTCAACAACGTGTTGCAGAAAAACCGCAAAGACCTCACCGACCCCACGCAGCTCATCTACACCGAGAGCGTGGACCGCGCCACCTCAAGCATGGTGGTGCTCACGTTCTACTTTGAGTAAACAACCCTTTCCTTATAATTGGGCTCAGCGAGCCGACTCACAAAAACCAAACCGATACAGCCAATGAAACTTTGGGAAAAAAACGTACAGGTCACCGACGAGATTGACCGCTTCACCGTTGGTCACGACCGCGAACTCGACCTCTACCTCGCTCCATACGATGTGATGGGCTCCATGGCCCACGTCACCATGCTCCACTCCATCGGACTCATCGCCGACGACGAACTCCAACCGCTGCTCGACGGCCTGCGCAGCATCTACCGCGAGGCCGTGGCGGGACGTTTCCACATCGACGACGACGTGGAGGACGTGCATTCGCAGGTGGAACTCATGCTCACCCAACGCCTCGGCGACATGGGAAAGAAAATCCACTCCGGACGCTCGCGCAACGACCAGGTGCTCGTCGACCTCAAACTCTTCACGCGCCACAAACTGCGCGAAGTGGCCGATGCAGTCATGCAGCTTTTCCGCGAACTCCAGAAGCAGAGCGAGCGCTATAAGGACGTGCTCATGCCCGGCTACACCCACCTTCAGGTGGCCATGCCCTCGAGCTTCGGCCTGTGGTTCGGCGCCTATGCCGAAAGTCTGACCGACGATATGCTCATGCTCGAAGCCGCCTATCGCATGGTCAACCGCAATCCGCTCGGCTCGGCCGCCGGCTACGGCTCCTCCTTCCCCCTCGACCGCAGCATGACCACCCGTCTGCTTGGCTTCGACTCCATGGACTACAACGTGGTCTATGCCCAGATGGGACGCGGAAAAATGGAACGCAACGTGGCGTTTGCCCTCGCCGGCATAGCCGGCACGGTGGCCAAGCTTGCCTTCGACGCCTGTATGTTCAATTCCCAGAACTTCGCTTTCGTGAAACTTCCCGACGAGTGCACCACGGGTTCAAGCATCATGCCCCACAAGAAGAATCCCGACGTGTTTGAACTCATCCGTGCCCGCATGAACCGCCTTCAGGCGCTTCCGCAGCAGATTGTGATGATCATGAACAACCTCCCGTGCGGCTACTTCCGCGACCTGCAGGAACTCAAGGAAGCCTTCCTTCCCGCCTTCGACAGCCTTATCGACTGTCTGCACATGGCCACCTACATCATAGAGCGCATCCGTGTGAACGAACATATCCTCGACGACGCACGCTACGACGCCATGTTCTCCGTGGAAGAAGTGAACCGCCTTGCCGCTGCCGGCATGCCTTTCCGCGACGCCTACAAGAAAGTGGGACTCGACATTGAGGCTGGCCGTTTCTCTCCCGTCAAGTCTGTCCACCACACCCACGAAGGCAGCATAGGCAACCTCTGCAACGACCGCATTGCCCGGTTGATGGAGGAAAACTACGCCCGCTTCGGCTTCGACCGCGTGGAAGAGGCTGAGAACAAACTTGTCAACGCATGAAACGTTTTTCCTTTTCTTTCCGCAAGTTGTTCGCCGTAGCGTCGGCCGCCGTGCTTCTGGCGGCTTGTACGGACGACGTGGCCGACCTCTATGCCAGCATCCGCGCTTTCTTCCGCTACGACAACGTCACCGCTTCGCACCAGCTCTACACGGCGCTCAACAATCCCGGAGAGTTTTGCACCGTGACGCTCCGCAATTCCGTCATCTATTTCACCGATGCCGACGGACGTTCCTCACAGGGCAATCTTTCCGCCACGGAAGTTTACGGAAAAACGCAGTGTGTGGCGGGCTTCATCGTAGGCACACCCTCCGTGCCCGACCTCAACGGCCAGACCTCCGCGCGTGCCTACGACCTTGTCTGTCCCACGTGCTACGAGCGCAATGCCATTCAGCGCTCCCTTCAGTTCGACGGTCGCGAACAGGTGAAATGTCCGCGCTGCGGCCGCACCTATAGTCTGCAGACCGGCTTGCAGAACGGCGGTGAAGAGGGCGTTTCGGTGCTCTATCGCTACCGCATGAGTTATTCCCCGACAGGAAGCGGCACGCTGGTGATCAACAATTGACGCAACGCTCTAACGAACGATGGGGGCGAACGATGGGGGCGAGCTCTCCCGAGCTCGCTTGAGCGAGAAACAAAACAATATTATGGAGAGAAAACAAAACGTTCAAAACAAATAAAACGGGGCTACGCCCTCAAGCGGTGAAGAAGGCGAAGCCCCGTTTTATTTGTTTTGAACGTTTTGTTTTCAAGATACAAAGCGCAGTGCGCATAAGCTTCTGTGAGGCCGCTCAAGCGAGCTCGGGAGAGCTCGCCCCCATCGTTCGTTTGCCCCCATTGTTCGCTTCTATAGAGGACGATTTGATGTTTTATCTTTAATGGTTCCTAATCTCCCCGCTTCCCGCACAGATTCGTGCGTCTGAAGTGTAGAGCACGCCGAACTGGCCGGGTGCGATGCCCTGTACGGGTGTGTCGGACGTGATGTGGAGCCGTCCGTTGGGCAAGCGGCGCATGTGGCCGGGACGGGGCTGCTCCGTGTGGCGAATTTTGAAGAGAAGGTCCGTTTCTTCAAGTCCTTCCCAAGGGTCGGCTGTGATGAAGTGGAAGTCCACGAGGTCGAACTCCGTGCCGTAAAGTCCGTGGCACGCATTCGTGTGCGACACGTAAATGATGTTGCGGTCAATGTCCTTGTCCACCACGAACCAAGGACCGCCGCCCAGGCCGAGACCCTTGCGCTGGCCCACCGTGTGGAACCAGTAGCCGGCGTGCTCGCCCACGATGTTGCCCGTTTCGCGTTCCACCACCTTTCCCTTGCGCTCGCCGAGGAGCATGCGCAGATATTTCGTGTAGTTTATTTTCCCTAAAAAACAAATGCCCTGACTGTCGCGGCGGTGGGCCGGAGCCAAGTGTTCGCGTTCGGCAATCTCGCGCACCTCGTGCTTGAGCAGATGCCCGATGGGGAAACACAGTTTGCGGGCCTGCACGTCCGTCAGCTGCGAGAGGAAGTCCGACTGGTCCTTCACGGGGTCGGGGGCGGGAGCGAGCCACAGCTGTCCGCCCTCGTCGGTAAACGTGCGCGCATAGTGGCCCGTGGCGATGATGTCGTAGGCGTGGCCCGCCTTTTCGTTGAACGCCCCGAACTTGATGAGTCTGTTGCACATCACGTCGGGATTCGGCGTAAGTCCGCGCTTGATGCGTTCCACCACGTAGGCCGTCACACGGTCGTGGTATTCCTGCTGAAGGTCCACAATGTCGAGGTGCAGACCGTAGCGGCGGGCGGTGGCGGTGGAGAGTTCGATGTCCTCTTCCGAAGAGCACGTCGTGCCTTCGCCCTGCATGCCTATCTTTATGTAGAACAAGTCGGGGCGTATGCCCTGTTCGCAAAGCATGTGGCAAGCCACGGCGCTGTCCACGCCGCCGGAAATGAGAAGGGAATAGTTCATTGCAGTTTGTAAGTCATGAAAAGGTTGCACCGCTCGTAGGCGGGGGTGTAGTCTGCCACGGCTTCGAAACCGAGTTTGCGGTAGAGGTGGACGGAAGCTTCGAGCAGGGTGTTGGCTTCGAGAAAAATCTCTTTCGCACCCACCTCCCGTGCTTTCGCCAAAGCGGCACGCCCCAGAAGCAGTCCTGCGCCGTGCCCTTGTGCCGCGGCGGTGACGGCCATCTTGGCAAGTTCCCATTTGCCCGCCGGAGCGTGCGGAATGAGCGCACATCCTCCCACGGGAGTGCCGTCGGGCAGGCAGGCCACGAAGATGAATCCGCCGCACTCGAGAATCTTTTCTCTCGGATGGGCCAGCACCTCCAGGTCCTTCGCCTCGAGCCGGAAATAGCGTTCTATCCATTCGCGGTTGAAACGGGAGAAGGCCGCCAGCAGCGCGTTTTCCTCATCTTGGGAAAGCGTTTCGTGTGCAGACGCGGACAAAGTTACAACATTTGTGCTGATTTCGTGCTTCATCATGAGTAGGGGGAGATATAAATGGGTGGAAAACACACGGAACCGCAAGGCAACCATGATGTGTCGGGTGCCGTACGGTTCCGGGGGATAA
>CAVCAV010000185.1:0-5971 GCA_963600165.1 Christensenella sp. UBA1685
TCGGGCAGCGCACGGGTGTTTGCCTTGCCGTTGGGCGTGAGGGGCATCTTGTCTAGCTGCATGTAGGCCGTGGGCACCATGTAGTCTGCCAAGTGGGCGGCCAGATATTCCTTCAGTGCGTCGATGTCTATTTCCTTCTCGGCGGTGAAGTAGGCGCAAAGGTGTTCCACACCGCCTATCTCCCTTACGACGACGCTCTTCATGAGCACGCCCTCAAACTGTCCGATGAGGGTTTCTATCTCGCCCAGTTCGATGCGGAAGCCACGGAGCTTCACCTGGCTGTCTATGCGGCCGAGAAACTCTATCTGAGCCTCGCGGTTGTAGCGCACGAGGTCGCCCGTGTGGTACACCTTGAAGGTTTTGCTTCCTGCGGGAATGTTGCAGAAGCGCTCTGCCGAAAGTTCTTCGCGGTGCCAGTAGCCGCGGGCAATCTGCGTGCCGCCCATGCAAAGTTCGCCGGCAATGCCCTGGGGCAGGAGCTGGCCCTCGCAGTCCACCACGAGGCCAAGCTGGTCGTAAAGCGGACGGCCGATGGGGATGTTGCGGTATTTCTTGCCGGGCGTCACGTCGAAGAAGGTGGACATCACCGTAAACTCCGTCGGACCGTAGCCGTTGATGAGCCGGCAATTGCATTCGGGAGCCACGGTCATCTTCTCACCGCCTACGAGCAGGTACTTCAGAGGAAGGTCGGGATACATTTGCAGCAGCATCTGTCCCAACTGCGTGGTGAATGTGCCGCCCGTGATGCCGTTTTTCACGATAAATTCGCTGAGCAGCGCAAAGTCCTTGCGGGCTTCGAGCGGTACGGGATAGAGCGTGCCGCCCACGGTGAGTACGGGGTAGAGACTTTCCACGGAAGTGTCGAACGAGAAGCTGGCGTGGCAGCAGATGCGGCTCGTTTCGTCCTGTCGCCACTCGTGGGCCACAAACTGCACGAACTGCGCCTTGCCTTTTTGCGTAATCATCACGCCCTTGGGCTTTCCCGTGGAGCCCGACGTGTAAATCATGTAGGCCAGATGGTCCGGCGTGGTGAGGTTGATGTCGTTCGGAAGGGAGTCGTCGCATTGGGGGAGGTAATCGTCGATGAAGAACACCTCGCCCTTGAAGCCGTTGAAGTCGCCGGCGGCATTCTTCTCGTCGTAAATGGTGTGGGACGTGACGAGCAACTGGCTTTCCGAATCCTCGAGCATATAGAGCAGGCGGTCGGTGGGATAGTCGTAGTCGAGCGGCACATAGGCGCAGCCGGCTTTCTCAATGCCGATGGTGGCAACGATAAACTCTTTCTGGTAGCCCAACATGATGCAGACGAACGGCGACTTGCCGTCCTTGCCCACGCCTTTCTCCGTAAGAAGGGAGGCGAAGGCGCCCGAAAGGTTGTTGAGCTGGGCGTAGGTGTAGTGTCCCACTTCGTCCACCACGGCAATGTTGGCGGGCGTTTTGGCAGCCTGACGCATGAAGAGCGAAGGATAAGTGTCGGCTGGATTGACCTCAAGGTGTTTGCCCGTTGAGAGCGCAATGAGCTGTTCGGCCTGGGCCTCATCCACAAGCGCCACGTCGTGAAGCGTTTCGCTGTGTGCAAGGTTCTGTGCCGCACAGGCAGCGGCGTGGAGCAGCGTCTGCATATCGTCCTTGCCGTAGCGCATGCCGTCGTACTCGATGCTCATGCGGTAGTCGTTGCCTTCGGGCAGAATGGTCAGCGTGATGGGGAATTTCGTGGTGTCCTGTCCCAAAATCATGCGCTCCATGCCGTCGGCGTGGTCGTCGTCGGCCACACCGCCCTGGAACACGCACATGATTTCGGCGTGCATCTTGTAGCGTTCTACAAGGTGGGTATAGGGGAAGAAGTCGCGCGCATAGTTTTCCTGAAGCATCTTGTGGGTGGCTGCGAGGAAGGCTTTCGTTTCCGCTTTTCCTTCCACACCGATGGTCACGGGCAAGGTTTTTACAAACATGCCCACGCTCTGCATCAGTGCGGGATGGGCGCCGCGTCCGCCGGAGATGGTGAGGTAGAGCGGATTGCTCTGGCGCACAATGCGGCTGAGCGTCAAGGCAAAGGCGGCTTGCATGTAGCTGCTCACGGTGATGTCTGCCTCGTGGCACACGTCGTTGACGGCGGCAGCGGGGAATGTGGTGCTTACCGTGCCCACAGGCGTGCCGTCGGGGGTGAGGGAGTCGGGATAGGACGTTACTTCCGCCGTGCCGAGGAGCGCCTCGTAGTGTTTCTCCGCCTCGGTGTAGGCATTGCTTTGGAGCAAATCCTGTTCGTAGAGGGCATAGTCGAACGCGGTGACGCTCTCGCCCTCCACGGCCTTTCCGTCGTAGGCGGCAAGGAGGTCGGCGAGGAACACGTCAATTGACAAACCGTCGAACACCGTGTGGTGGGCGTCGAGGAAGAGGTATACGGCCGAAGGACTCTGCACCACTTCTATGCGCACGAGGTCGTCGCCGAGCAGATTGAACGGGCGCACCTTTTTCTGGAAATATTCCGCCGTGGGTTCGTCGTCCAAGTTGATGACGTTTACGTGGTACTCAGCCTCGTCGCGGCGCTGCATCATGGTGTCGCCATCCACGGTGGCAAAGTGCGCCTTCAGCACGGGGTGGGCACCGACGGCAGCCTCAGCCGCCTGGGCGAGCCGGGCAGCGTTTTTGTCGGCGAACTTATATATAATGGGTATGTTGTACTGCGTGGTGTCGCGGTTTATTTCCCAGTCGAGATAGAGTCCGCGCACGTTTTCCGAAAGGGGATAGTATTCGCGTTTGTCGTACTTCATCTCTGGCGCTTTTTCTCCTGCCTCGCCGGCAATGCGGGCGGCAATGCCGCGCACGGTGGGGTCGGCAAGGATGTCCTTGATGGCCAGCTGCGCACCGAGCTGGCGCGAGAGATTTCCGCCGAGCCTCATGGCTGCGATGGAGGTGACGCCCATGTGGCGAAGGTTGGTGGTCACTCCAAACTGGTCGGTGTTGAGCAGTTCTGCCACAATGTTGAATACGCTCTGCTCCATCTCCGTCTGGGGCGCAACTATCTCTTCCGCCTCAATTTGCGGTTCAGGCAGAGTGCGTGTGTTCACCTTGCCGTTGGGGGTAAGGGGCATGGTGTCGAGCTGCATGTAGGCCGTGGGCACCATGTAGTCGGTGAGGCGTTCGGCGAGATATTGCTTGAGGGCGTCGACGTCGATTCCGCGGTCGGCGGTGTAGTAGGCGCAGAGGTGTTCCACGTTGCCTATTTTCTTCACCACCACGCTCTTCATCTGCACGCCCTCATACTGTCCGATGAGCGTTTCTATCTCTCCCAGTTCAATGCGGAAACCGCGGAGCTTCACCTGACTGTCTATGCGGCCGAGGTATTCTATCTGTCCGTCGCCGTTGTAGCGCACAAGGTCGCCGGTGTGGTACACCTTCACGGCCTCGCCGTCGATGGTGAGGTTGCAGAAACGTTCGGCCGTGAGTTCTTCGCGGCGCCAGTAGCCGCGGGCTATCTGCGAGCCGCTCATGCAGAGTTCGCCGGCTGCTCCCTGCGGTAGGAGATGGCCTTCGGTGTCGACAACGAGTCCCAACTGGTTGTCCAAGGGACGGCCGATGGGGATGTTGCGGTATTCGTGGCCGGGCGTCACGTTGAAGAAGGTGGAGATGACGGTAAACTCCGTAGGGCCGTAAGCATTGATGAGCCGGCACTTGCAGGCGGGAGCTACGGTCATCTTCTCGCCGCCCACCACCATGTATTCCATGGGCAGGTCGGGATACATTTGCAGCAGCATCTGTCCCAACTGCGTGGTGAAGATGGCTCCGGTGATGCCGTTCTTCACAATGAAGTCGTAGAGCAGGGCAAAGTCCTTGCGCGCTTCCTGCGGCACGGGGTAGAGCGTACCGCCCACGGTGAGCACGGGGTAAAGACTCTCCACGGAAGCGTCGAAGGAGAAACTGGCGTGGCAGGCAATGTGGCTCTTCTCGTTTTGGCGCCACTCGTGGGTGATGAACTGCACGAAGTGGGCTTTGGCGCTTTGGGGAATCATCACGCCTTTGGGCTTTCCCGTAGAACCCGAGGTGTATATCATGTAAGCCAGCGAATCGGGCGTGGCAAGGTTGACGGGATGGGCCACGGTGGCGTCGCAATGGAGGAGGAAATCGTCGAGATAAACAACCTGCCCTTTGAAGTCGCTGAAGTCGCCGCCGGCATTCTTCTCGTCGAAGATGGCATGGGAGGTTACGAGCACCTGGCTGGCGGAATCGTCGAGCATGTAGAGCAGGCGGTCGTTGGGATAGTCGTAGTCGAGCGGCACGTAGGCGCAGCCGGCTTTCTCAATGCCGAGAGCAGCTACGAGAAATTCCTTTTGGTAACCCATCATGATGCACACGAAGGGCGATTCTCCCTTTCCGGCTCCAAGTTCTACCAGACGTTCGGCAAAAGCGCCGGAGAGATTGTTGAGCTGGGCGTAGGTGTAACGGCCTTCGGTGTCGACCACGGCAATGTTGTCGGGCGTTTTCGCGCACTGTGCCATAAAGAGCGACGTGTAGGTGGCAGAGGGCACGGTGTCGAGGTGTGCGCCGGCGGAAAGGGCCATGAGCTGTTTGCGCTCTTCGGCGGTGGTGGTCTCTATGCTTGAAAGAGGGGCGTCGGCTTCGGAGGCCATGATGTTGTGCAGACACGACGCTACGGTCTGCGCCACCATGCGGAGTTCTTCTTCCGAAACTCTTGCGCCGCTGGCATTGGCGTTGATTTCATACCCGCCGTTCTTTTCAAAGATTTCCACCGTCAGGTCGCTGTCGGTCACCATGTTGCGGAGGTAGTGCCAGTGGTGCATCTCGCCGGCGAGGGTGTGGTCGAAAAGGTTGGTCTTGCCCAGGTAGTTGAACTTGATGCTGGGCAGGTCCTGCAGGTCGTTGTAGAAATGTGTGAGGGGATAAATAGCGCCTTCAGTCTTGGCCAGGCGCCATTCGGTGCGGAAGGAGGCGAGATATTCGCCGACGCTTTTCTTGTAGTCGACGGCGAGGCGCATGGGCAGTCCCTTCACATACATACCGTAGGCCGTCTTGTTCTGCACGGTGCGCCCGGCATATTCTGTCTGGAAGGAAACGTCGTTGCGGCGCAGGAGCTTTGCCATGGCAAGGGTGAAGGAAGCGTAGAAGAGCTGCGACGTCTGCACGCCGTGGGCCTGGCTCCACTGGTCCACCTTCTTGCCGTCGTTTAGCGTGACCCATTCTTCGCGCAGTTCGTTCCACTCTCCCGCACTGCCTTCGGCATAGACGGGAAATTCGCAACCGGCGAAATGGTCGAGCATCTTCTGCCGGGCTTCGGCGTAGCGTTCTGACGTGAAACTCTGCTGCTCTTCTTCGGCGGCCTCAATAAGTCCGTACGTCTGCGGCTGACGGTAGGTGGAATCGGCGTAGTAGCGCTCGAGGTCGTTGAGGAAATTGATGTGCGAAGTGCCGTCGTAGACAATGTGGTGCACGTCGAGGAAGAGATAGTTGCCGCCCTCGGTGTGCACAATGCTGAAACGGTGGAGCGGTTTCCCGCCAAGCACGTCGTAAGGACGCATGTAGGCTCCCGCTACGAGTTTCTCGGCCTCGTCGGCCGTTGTGTCGAGACGTTCGATGTTGGGCTTCATCGTCGTGTCGCGCCACTGCACGGGCGTGCCGTTCTCCATCTTTAGGCGAATGAAGAGGTCGGGGTGGTCGTAGACGATGCGCTCCACGGCGTCGGCGAGCCGCTCGAGGTCAATGCCGTCGGCCAGTTTCGTGCAGAACGCACAGTTGTATTTTGTGGCAAGGGGCTTGTTCATCCATTCAAGGAAGACGCCCAGTTGCGACTGTAGCAGGGGATATGTGTCCATAAGGCTTGGGGTTGGAATTTTGTATAGGTATTAGCAACGGTAAAATAACAAAATGCCCGGTTTTCAGCAGAGTATATGTGCGCGCAGAGTTGTATTGAACGTGCAGAGTAAATTGCGCGGCGAGCGGCCTGGAAGGCCACCAC
>CAVCAV010000186.1:0-5940 GCA_963600165.1 Christensenella sp. UBA1685
TGGGACGTTTAACCCAGGCCGCGTCACTTCGTTCCGTGACCTGGGCTTACGAGTGGTGGCCTTTCAGGCCGCTTTTCCGCGCAATATACTTTTGTGAGGGCGCAGCGCATGGGGGCGAGGTCTCCCGACCTCGCTTCGCCGCTTATTCTACTCCGTGTAGAGCGCGACGTTTCAAACGTCGCCTCCATAGAGGGCACAGGCCGCACAAACGCTCATTTGCACATTTGCATATCTGCACATTTGCACATTCGCGAAGCGATACGTCGCCTCCATAGAGGGCACAGGCCGCACAAACGCTCATTTGCACATTTGCATATCTGCACATTTGCACATTCGCTAAGCGATACGTCGCCTCCATAGAGGGCACAGGCCGCGCAAGCGAAGTCAGGAGACTTCGCCCCCATACGCTACGCCCCCAGTATACGCTGATTTCCTTGCTCAATGCAGTAACATAGCATACTGCCACGCCAACTTTCCGCACCCAAAACAAAACCGACAACCCACAATGACCTTCCAAGTCCTACCCTACCACTCCGCCATGAGCGCCGAATGGGACAGCTTCGCCAGCCAAGCGCGAGAGCAAAGTCTCCTGTTCCAACGCGGCTTCATGGACTACCACAGCGACCGCTTCCAGGACGCGTCGCTCGTAGTGGCCGACGAGAAAGGACATTGGAAAGCCGTTCTCCCCGCCAACGTCTCGCGAAACGACGCCAGCTGCATTGAATCGCACGGCGGACTGACCTACGGCGGACTGCTCTCAGCCGCAAACCTCACCGCCTGCGAAACGGGCGAAGCCTTGCGACAGGCACTCCTATATTATAAGGAGAAAGGCTATCGCTCGCTCCTCTACAAACCTACGCCCGACATCTACCACACCTACCCCTCAGGCGAAGACCTCTACTGGACAGTGCAGTTTGGCGGTACGCTCATCCACCGCGCCCTTTCGTCCGCCATACTCCTTACACACCCCCTCCCCTTCAGCACACTCCGCCGCCGCAAAGTGCGCAAGGCACAGCGCACCGAAGGGCTCCTCCACGAAACGTGCACCAACCGCTTGCCCGCCTTTTGGGACGTGCTAAGCAGTGTGCTCCGCGAACACCACCACACCTCGCCCGTACACACGCTCGGCGAGATGCAACTGCTCATGAAGCGCTTTCCCCAGCAGATTGTGCTCCACACGCTCACGCGCAGCATGAATGCCGACGAGGGAGGAAACGGCGCGAGAGAAGTGCTCGCCGGTTGCGTAGTGTTTCACACCGCATGCACCGCCCACGTGCAGTACATTGCCGCCTCCGACGAGGGACGGAATCTGGGCGCGCTCGACCTGCTGTTTCACGAATTACTTGCAAAGCTCACCGCCCTACCCGCGCCGCCGCGCTACCTCGACTTCGGCATCTCCACCGAAAGCCACGGCGAATGGCTCAACCGCGGACTCATTTTCCAAAAAGAAGGATTCGGCGCACGCGGCGTCTGCTACGACGAATATTCCATCCCCCTCGCCCAAAACGAACGCCTCGAAACCTTTTCCCCGCTCGTCTGACAAGCCCCACGGGCACACATTCTGAAACAATCCCGCCATGCAAACAACCTTTGTACCCTTCCTGCCGCTCGACCTCATCAACGAATCGTTCGAACCCAAGCTATCCGAATGCATCAACGAGGTGGTGAAGGGAGGATGGTATCTCAACGGAAACGAACTCAACGAGTTTGAATACGACTTCTCCGACTACGTAGGTACTAAGCGCTGCGTCGGCACCGGCAACGGACTCGACGCGCTCACGCTCAGCCTCATGGCCATGAAACGACAGCAGGGATGGACCTCCGAAGCCGAGGTCATCGTGCCCGCAATGACCTTCATCGCCACTGCCGAGGCGGTCGTACGCGCAGGCCTCACCCCCGTGCTCGCCGACGTGGACGAAAACGCACTGCTCACCGCCCAAGCCGCCGAACGGGTGCTCACCCCCCGCACCCGCGTGCTGCTGCCCGTGCATCTCTACGGACAACTTGCGCCGATGGACGAACTCCTCGACCTGGCCCGCGCACACCGTCTCATGGTGCTCGAAGACGCGGCACAGGCCCACGGAGCGAAACGCAACGGCCGCCGTGCCGGAAGTTGGGGCGACATGGCAGCTTTCAGTTTCTACCCCGGCAAGAATCTCGGAGCGCTGGGCGACGCCGGCGCCGTCACCACCGACAACGAAGAACTGGCAGAACTGGTCAGAACGCTCGCCAACTACGGCGCCAGCCGCAAATACTACCACGAACTTCTCGGCATAAACAGCCGAATGGACGAGGTGCAGGCCATTGTTCTTGACCTCAAACTCTTCCGGCTCGACGAGGACAATGCCCGCCGCCGCCACATTGCCGCCATCTACCGTCACTGCATACAAAACGAAGCCGTCACGCTTCCGCCCTCATCGCTCGGCGAAGACCATGTATACCACATCTTTGCCGTCCGCTGCAAGCAGCGCGATGCGCTCCAGCAACATCTGCAAGACAACAACGTGAGCACCCTCAGCCACTACCCCTTCACCCTTGCCGAACAGCCGGCTCTCGCACCCTGGTGCGTACAGCACGGCGCCGACTCCTTCCCGCAAGCCACGGCATGGGCACGCGAAGAACTCAGTCTGCCCATCTGGCCCCTCATGACCGACGAAGAGGCCCACTTCGTGGCCGACGCCGTAAACAGGTTCAATTAACCTCACACAATATATATACGCTTTAAACCGTGCGAGGCCAAACGCAAGAACTACCCCGACCCTCAAATAACCCCATCCCATGACACTCGACATTCTCATCTGTTCGCTCAACAAGGGCATAGTACGTGTGCAGGACGTGTTGCTCCCGCCGCAAGAGAACGTGCACTACATCGTGTCGTACCAGTACACCGACGAGCGCTACCTCGACCTCATCCCCGCCGCCCTGGCAGAACGCAGCGACGTGGACGTCTACAAATACAAGGGACAGGGACTTTCCGCCAACCGCAACCTGGCGCTCGAAAAGTCCAACGCCGACATCGTGATGTTTGCCGACGACGACGCACACATCCTGCCCGAAACGCCCGAAGCCGTCACACAGCGCTTCACGCAGTTTCCCGACCTCGACGTGGCCTTCTTCTGCGCTTCCACCTACACGGGCAAGCCGCTCAAGACCTACCCTGAAGAGGAATTCAACGTCATAGCCATCCCCAAGGACTACAGCATCTCTGCCCTCGAAATGGCCTTCCGCCGCGAGAAGATACAAGGACGAATTCGCTTCGACGAGCGCTTCGGTCTCGGCACCAAATTCCTCACCTGCGGCGAAGAGGAAATATGGCTCGAGGACGCACTCCGCCTCAAACTCCACATGCGCTATTTCCCCGTGAAGATCGTTGAAACGTCCACCATGCTCAAAAAGTCGCTCGTCTACGTCGACGCCGGCGTGCAGCGCAGCAGAGGAGCCATCACCTACTACATGCACGGCAACCGCGCCTGGTGGCTCTGCCTGAAATTTGCCGTCAACGGCACACGCCGCGGTCTCTGCCACTTCCTGCCCATGATGCGCCACCTCACCGAAGGCATACGCTACATGCAGCGGACGTCCAACAACTGAACAGTGGCTCAATAAATTATTCAAGCTGTCGGATTTGGGCGATGACGGGCTAAAAGCCCAGCACAACATAGCCCAGGGCAAGCGAAGCGACACCCTGGGTCAGGACGTTAAAATGGAATGCGCCTTGCAAGGGCAGCATAATGTCTATTTCCGATAAGTTGCCGCCCACGTGTAGCCATTCTGTTGCCCCTTCAGGGCGTACAATCAAGGTGGTTGCGGTAACCCAGGGTGTCGCTTCGCTTGCCCTGGGCTATGTTGTCATTGGGCTTTCAGCCCGCCATCGCGCAAATTCCGATACTTTAGTAAAAAACGCCCCGACATCCGCCCCTTGCCATGACGCCGTTCACCGTACAATTTCTCATCTGCACCATTGACGAACGCATTGCGAACGTCGCGCAAATGATGCTGCCGCGCCAAGAAGGCGTCAGCTACCTCGTGTCGTGGCAACGCACCTCTGCCCGCAGCGAAACCGTCCCCGTTCCCCCACAACTCGAAGAACGGCCGGACGTCAGCGTATATCCGCTCAACTCCCGCGGACTCTCCGCCAACCGCAACAACGCCCTTCGCCACGCACAGGCCGACATTCTCGTCATTGCCGACGACGACTGCCGCTACACGCCCGAGACAATCGATACGCTGCGTAGCGTCTACGCCGGCCATCCGGAGGCGAAGGTCATATTGGGCAGAATGACAGACGAGCACGGCACATGGTTCAAACGCTATCCCACACAGGCCTTCAACTATAGCCGCATACCCCGTGGCTACTACCCCTCGTCGTGCGAAATCACCTTGCGCAAAGAAGCCGCCGCCATCCCCTTCGACACTGCCTTCGGTATAGGCGCCCCCCGCTTCGGATGCGGCGAAGAAGAAGTGTGGCTCCGCGACGCAAGCCGCATCTTCGGCCCCGAAGCCGTGGTGTTCCACCCCTTTACGTTGTGCACCACACCGCCCGCCACCACCGGCTCCCGTTTTCTCACGGACAAAAGCGTGCAACAAGCCAAAGGCGCTGTGCTGCGCATTGTATACGGTCCGCTCGGCGCCGCACTGCGCATCGCAAAAACGGCATTCACCGCCCCCGTCCCCTTCGGCAAACGCTTCCGGTTGCTCAAAGAAATGCTTGCAGGCTTTCTTCACGTTCGCCACCGCACACCGAACGGTTGCCGTTAAACTCTTGTCGGTAATATCCCAAACAACTTTCTCCTCCGTTGGACATTTCCCTCATCATCCCCTTCAAAAACCGCGCTTCCCTGGTGAAGCGCATGCTGGAAAGCCTCGAGCGCGCCACAGCCATGCCCTCCGAAATAATCTTCGTGGACAACGGGAGCACCGACGAGGCACCGCAGCTTGTACATGAGTTTGCCGAACGCACCAACGCACGGCAAAGCCACTGCCATGTGCACACGATGAGTTGCCCCAACGGTGGAGCCTGCGCCGCACGCAATGCCGGACTGTACGAGGCCCAAGGGGAATGGGTCTACTTCTTCGACTCCGACGACGAGTTCGACCCACAGTTCACCGCCGATGCTTCGCAGTTTCTCCTTGAACACCCGGCGCTCGACCTTGTGGGCATACAAACCGAAGTGTACGCCAACGGCACCCACGCCCCACGCACCACGGCCTTCACCGCTTCGCCCACCGACCAGATACTCTGCGGACAACTGGCCACGCAAAGCATGCTCTTCAGGCGCACGTTCTTTTTGGCCATCGGCGGATGGAACGAAAGTGTGCCAAAATGGAACGACTGGGAACTTGGACTCCGCGCCCTGCTTGCCCAGCCCCGCATGGCATGGATGACGAAGCGCGTTTACCACCGCATCTACGTTCACCCGCAGAGCATTACGGGAAAAGATTTCTCGTCGACCTACCGCACCATCGTGCCTGCACTCAATGCCGCCGAACAGCTCATAGCCCCGCACCGCCTTCCCGCACTTTCCCGTGCTCTTTCCTACCGCACCGCCATTCTTGCCGCCCACATGCGCCACGAGGGCCATGCCGAACTGGCCCATGAAGCTCTCCAGCGCGTCCGCCCCACCCTCCAGCACACCCCCGCAGGCCGTTTCCACAAATTCCTCTCCAAACTACTCTACCTCTACACCGCCCACGGCGGACGCGGAGCATGGCGCGCAGCCCGCCTCCTCATCCGCCTCTGAGCGTCCACCCAAGGAGCACAACGACACGGCAGCGGCTGCCGCCCGAAGCAAATTTCATTACACAAAGTTTTCCCCGTAAACATAAATATTTTAACTTTGCACTCGCTTTAAGGCAGAAGCCCAAAAGCAAATCCAACAAAATCCATCGGGGCGTAGCGCAGTCCGGTTAGCGCACCTGCTTTGGGAGCAGGGGGTCGTG
>CAVCAV010000187.1:0-5936 GCA_963600165.1 Christensenella sp. UBA1685
TCGCTATAATAACGGCTAGTCATGCCGTTAATTCACACTAAATCTTGTAGAACCAAAAAATATGGCTGCGTATGTGTGTAAACATGCTTTGCCATAATTTGTTGGGCGGTTTAGAAATACGTTTTTACGGCAAACAAGAACTGGTCAATGAAGATTTCCTTGAATGCAGCGATGTTGTTTTGCTCATAAAACATGAGCATTGCTTTCTTGTAGTCGATAGAATCAACAGTGCGGAAGGAAATGGGGCAATAGCCGTTGGCAATGAGGATGGCGTTGCTCGTGATGCGGGCCGTTCGTTTGTTGCCGTCGGTGAATGCTTGGATATATGACAAGAGTACCAAGGCGAGAATGGCTTTCTCAAATACATTCTCCTTGCCGTTGATTAGGGTGCAGGTATCCTCAAGGGCTTCGCGGATTTGGAACTCGTTGTCGAGCGGACGATAGTTGGTGCCTGTGATACCTACACGCCGATGGCGAATGTTGCGGTCTACTCCAAGTTCCTTTGTCAGAATAGAGTGGATGTCCTCTATTCTGTGAACGGTAATCTCTTTCAGATAATCGGGAGCGTCCAATACGAAGTCGAGGGCATCTTTATGGTTCAGGAGCATGATGGCTTCTTCTTTGGTCTTGCCCGAAGCTGTCTGCTTGTCTTTCAACAGCCTTTCAGTTTCTAGAAGCGAATAGGTGTTGCCTTCTATCTGTGATGATTTCCACGAAAGGTCTACGCCGAGCCGTTCCATTTCCTTGCGGTATTCCAATTCTGTCATCCCCTCCGTGTTGCGTTCAAAAACCTTTTGCGCGTCTTGCAATTTGGTGAGTTCTTCAGAGGTGAATATATCAACCTTTGGAAGCACCTCGCGGATGAGCTCAAAATTGAACATTTCCTGAATTTCTCGCTCGTCAATGTCCTTCTCAAAGTAGGTGTCAAGTTCAAGGGGCATTGTAACCCAGGCTTGTGCCGTGAGTTTGTATTTCGTTGAAGGCCCTCGTCCACAGACCTCTATCAAGCCTTCTTTTGCCATGTTTCTGATCAGCCTCTTTAATGTACTCTCGCTCGGGGCGTCGGTTAAAGAGTCCGCAATCTGGTCTCTGCTTGAAAGAGGATGGTAGTGCAGATATTGAAGAATGGATACGTCTAATGTCATAGTTGCAAACTTTAATCGGGTCAAAACTACGGCTTTTTCTTCGATTATCGGGTCATTTTGACCCGATTCTGGGGCTATTCGGCCGTCTTTTGACCCGATTGCGGCATTGCACGACGTGCGCCCGAAGTGGTTTCAGACATACCCGGCGAAGAAATTTTCAGCAAATTCTTCGTACTTCTCCCGCCTTGCACTATCTTTGCAATATATAGGGCTACTTTGCAATAAAGCTAACGCACGGCGCAGCCCTTGAAACCCAAGAAAATATATTCACAACAAAAACATACTTCTTATGCTCGACGTAAAGAAATGTCTCGCCGACAGCGAGGAACGGATGGAAATGAGCGTGATGCACCTCGAAGAAACGCTCGCACAAATCCGTGCCGGTAAAGCAAACGTACATATACTCGACGACCTCCGCGTGTCGTCCTACGGTTCCATGGTGCCCGTCAACAACGTGGCTGCCATCACCACGCCCGATGCACGCACCATCGCCATCAAGCCGTGGGACAAGAGCATGTTCCGCGTCATTGAAAAAGCCATCATCGACTCCACCATCGGCATTATGCCCGAAAACAACGGCGAAGTAATTCGTCTGGGCATTCCCCCTCTCACCGAGGAGCGCCGCCGCCAGCTCACCAAGCAGTGCGCCAAAGAAGCCGAAGAAGCCAAGGTGGCCGTGAGAAACGCTCGTCGCGACGGCATTGACAAACTCAAAAAGGCCATCAAGGACGGACTCTCGGAAGACGTGGAAAAAGATGCCGAAAACGACCTGCAGAAAATCCACGACAAAAAGGTGAAGGCCATCGAAGAACTCCTTGCCGCAAAGAACAAGGAAATCATGACCGTATAATTTGCACCACACATTTTCCGCACCCCAAAACCACAGAGGGCGAAAAGACCGCAGCGCGGCACGACAAGTTCGGCCCCGAGGGTCTTTTCGCCCTTTTACGAAGAACAACAACGAATGCACGGACTCGTAATAAAAAACACCGGCAGCTGGTATCTCGTCCGCACCGACGACGGGCGCGCCGTGGAGTGTAAGGTAAAGGGAAACTTCCGCCTGCGCGGCATACGGTCCACCAACCCCGTGGCCGTGGGCGACGGAGTGACCATCAAGCAAGCCGACGGAGAACAGGCCGCCTTCATCACCGAAATCGACGACCGGCGCAACTACATCGTGCGCAAAGCCTCCAACCTCTCCAAGCAAAGCCACATCCTCGCGGCCAACCTCGACATGGCCCTGCTGCTCGTCACCATTGCAAGGCCCGAAACGAGCACCACATTCATCGACCGTTTCCTCGCCTCGGCAGAAGCCTACCGCGTGCCGGTATGCATTGCGTTCAACAAAGTGGACGACCTTTCGGAAGAAGAAAGTGCCACGCGCGACTACTGGCAACACCTCTACACCGACATCGGCTACCGTTGTTTCAACATTTCAGCCCTTGAAGGCAAAGGCACGGCCGAACTCGCCGAAGAACTCCGTGGCAAGACCACTCTGCTCGCCGGCCACTCCGGCGTGGGAAAGTCCACGTTGCTCAATCGCCTCATCCCCGACGCCCATGCCCGCACGGCCCACATCTCCGATGCCCACGGCACCGGCATGCACACCACCACCTTCAGCGAACTCTTTGAACTGCCCCAAGGAGGAGCACTCATCGACATTCCCGGCGTGAAAGGTTTCGGCACCTTCAATATGGAGCCCGAAGAAGTGGCGCACTACTTCCGCGACATTTTCAGCATCTCCGCCGACTGCCGTTTCAACAACTGCACACACACACACGAACCTGGTTGCGCCGTGCTCGAAGCACTCGAAGGCCACCGCCTCGCTCCCTCGCGCTATGCATCGTACCTCAGCATGCTCGACGACAAGGAAGAGGGAAAATACAGGGAGAAATTCTAACCGCCATAATCCGCCCCACCATGACAGTAATCATCATCTTTGCCGCATTCGCCCTGGCGCTCGGCATTCTGGAAATATTCGTCCTCCCCGGCTTCGGCATTGCCGGCATCAGCTCCATCGTCTGCGCCATCATCGACGTGGTGCTCATCTACAACGAATACGGCTTCGTCCCGGCAAGCATCTGCACCGCCTTGGGCATTGCGCTGCTCGCCATCGCCCTCTGGTGGGTGGCTCACTCCAAAACGCTCGACAAGTTCTCCCTCCACAGCACCATCTCGTCCACCAACGCCACCAAGGAGCAGCTCTCCGTAAACATCGGTGACGAAGGCAAAGCCCTCACCCGTCTGGCCCTTGTGGGAAACGCCACCATCAACGGCAAACAGGTGGAAGTGAAGTCGTCCGGCGCTTTCATCAATCCCGGCACGCCCATCCGCGTCGTGCAAGTGAGCGAAGCCAACATCACCGTTGAGGCTATTGAGAACGCATAACTGAATACAGAACATAGAAAATAATATGTCGCACCTCAAACTCCTGTCCACACTCTTCGCCTGCGGACTTTTCCTTGCAGCCACGGCCACAACCCCCGTGCGCCGCACACTCACATACACCGCACCCGACGGCACCACGCAACAAGTAAAGATGTGGGCCAACGGCCGCTATGCCGTCTACACTCTTGAAGACGGCACCCCCGTGGTGCGCTGTGCCGACGGACAGTTCCGCCCAGCCGAAATAAAAGGCGGCCGCGTTGTGCCGTCTGCCACGCATACCTCCGCCACCGCCGCCGATGTGGCCACCACGCTTGCCCGAACCTACCGTCCTGCTCCGCTTCAGTCCCAGCGCAGCGCACGTCTCACCCGGCTCTCCAACAACGGACTCGGCACTTACGGCGTGAGTGCCGGCGGTGAGCTGTCGAGCATCGGTGCGCCCCGCATTCCCGTGGTTATGGTAGAATTTGCCGACCTCACCTTCCAGGCCACTTCTACAGAAGAAAAGGTGAACCGCTTTCTCAACGAAAAAGGGTATGTCGACGAGTCGGATTCGCGCGGATCGGTGCGCGACTATTTCACCGCTCAGTCCAACGGTATGTTCACCCCGCAGTTCGACATTGTGGCACGCGTGAAGGTGGACAAAGGCTATGCCCACTACGGTGCCGACGGTACGGACGGGGAAATAGACCCCAACGTGCAGGAACTGGCGCACGAAGTCGTTAGCAAACTCTACGCACAGGGCGCTACGCTTTCCGCCTATGCCGAAGACGGCAGGGTGCCCGTCATGGCCATCATGTATGCCGGACCGGGCGAGCACAGCCTTTCCACAAGCGACGCCCCCGACCATCTTTGGGGTGCACTCCATCGGAAACCGTTCCAAACGGACGACAATGCGCTGACCGTAGGTTCTTTCCTCGTGTTTGACGAAACCATCCGCCACCGGGCCTTGCAGAACGGCGAAGTGGTCACCGTGGAAGACTTCGACGGTGTCGGCCTCTTCTGCCACGAATTCAGCCACGCCATCGGCCTCCCCGACTTCTACTACACGGGCGACGATGCCGCCGTGGCCGACACGCTGCAAACCATGGAGTGGTGGAGCGTTATGGATGCCGGAGAGTTTTTCTGCAACGGCTACGCCCCCGTTGGCTACACTGCCTTTGAGCGCAGCGCCATGGGATGGCTCGACGTGAAGGAACTCACCGAGGCCCAGGCCGTAAAGCTCTACGCCTTCGGACAGGAAAGTCGCGGCGCAACGGCCTACGTTGTGCGCAACGAAGAGTGTCCCACCGAATTCTATCTTTTTGAAAACCGCCAGCCCGACACTTGGTACCTCAGAGGAATGGGGCGCGGCATGCTCGTCACCCATGTGGACTACGACGCCGATTTGTGGATAGCCAACGCCATCAACAACGACCCTACCCATCCCCGCTTCACCTACGTGCCCGCCGACAACTTGAAAGACGGAAGCAGCACCGTGGGCACCACATTGACCAACGTGCTGGCAGGATACAAAGGCGACCTCTTCCCCGGCAAGACTAACGCCACGTCGTTTACCGACGAGACCGTCCCTGCCGCCACGCTTTTCAACGGCACGAAGAAGTACCTCTCCCGTCCGCTCTACAACATTGCCATGACGGAAGACAGCGTCGTCACGTTCTCCTTTATCGATGAAAACATCAGCGCCGTACATACCGTTACCACCGACGATGCCGGCGCCACTGCCCCCGCCGCCTATTTCACCATCTCCGGCCGTCACCTCTCCACCCTCAGCGGTGCCCAGCCCGGCGTCTACCTCAAAAGAAAAGGCCAGCGCACGGAAAAGATTATCGTGAAGTAAAGGCATCGAAAGATCAACACTAAACATAAAACGAATCCCGACTGTTCCGTACGGAGCGGTCGGGATTCGTTTTGTTTGGTTCTATAAAACTGCTTGTTGTAATCCGTCTAAAGTACAGCAACAGACTTGCGTATTTGGTCTAAAAGAACGGAGAGCTTTTTGCTTTTCTTGGCTGTCCAATAGTTATATTGGGTTTGAAGCTCAACCCAAATATAAGCCTTGGTACCCGTAGCTGCTTCTATCTTAAAAGCCAATTCAGGAGTTATGGGACGTTTCCCCTTTATCACTTCATTAAGAACTGAACAAGAGATGCCTATCGTGTCAGCAAACTTTCGTTGTGTGAGTCCACGAGCTTCCAATTCATCACCAAGCAGTTCACCCGGATGAGTTGGCTCAAAAGGCTCCAAGTCGTAAGGGTTATATATTTTGCTCATAATGTTCTACTATTTATAATGGTTGCTTGGAAATATAAAAACAACTTGTCCCCTTTCCGTTAAGCGCGGCGAGCGGCCTGAATTGAAAATCGGCGGCCGAAGGGAAAGCCAAAGGCCACCACTCGTAAGCCC
>CAVCAV010000188.1:0-5902 GCA_963600165.1 Christensenella sp. UBA1685
TTTCTTCATTACGCGGTCGGGGCGGGCCGTGCAAAGTTTTCCATTCTCGTCGCGGTAGATGATGTCACGCTCGTTGTACAAATCCCAACTGCCGTCAAACCATTCGGCTTGGCTTTTTACTCTCTTTTCAATCAGCGCGGCCATGCGTTCCGCTTCCTTTTGCGACGAGAGTACGCCCTCCACTTTCAGTTGCTGAAGTACATGAGGCAGGTCGTCGAGAGTACGTATCTCTGAAAGCACGCGATGAAGAATCTTACCACGGTCGATGTAGGCTCGCTGCAAATCGTCTTGCGTACTTGCAAACTCTGCTGCGTCTTCAGTCGCTTCGGTAAGTTGTGCGGCTGTGAGACTTTCGGCTTCGGCAATGAAGTCCTTGGCCGGATTGGACTGGCGGAACTCTATCTGCGCACGGGGCTGGGGGTTGAGATTGAGAGTGATGGGCGTGATGACAGGATTGTCGAGCGGATTCTTCTTTTCTTTTGACACAGCAGCTTCTTGGCATTCTTCTGCTGAAGTTTCGATGCGCAGTTCACCGCTTGTATATACGCTGAAGTCGTTATCCGTTTCAATCTCCTCCGCTTCGCTGGCTTCTCTGTCAAGCGCTTGGGGGAACGTGGTGCCGTCGAGTTCCTCGTCGCTAAGACGTAGTTCCATGGGTTGCTCGTTGGCTTTATGGAGAAAGTCGGAGGCATGCTTGTAGAGCAAAGAACCTACGTGCTTGATTTCGCCCTTGTCCTTCTTCGGGTCTTTTGGCAAGGTGCGGCTCCAGACAAGAAGGTTTTGCTTGGCACGGGTGAAGGCCACGTAAAGCGTGTTGAGATTGTCGATGCGTTGCTGCACCAGTTCGCATTGCTTTGTATGACTGTAGAAGGAAAGGTCAATGCCCTTCTCGTTGGGTTTGACTGCGGTGACGGGCAGTGTGTTGAAAGGTTCTTGGTCGGGCGTCTCGCTCCAAAGCATGTCGTTTTTGTGGAATTTGCTCACCTCCCAGTCACAGAAGGGAATGAGTATGGTGTGTCGGGCCAAACCTTTGGACTTGTGTACGGTCATGACGTAGACGCTGTCGCCCGTACTGCCGGTGGTAGATTTGGACGAGAGCGTAGTGTCCCAAAACTCCAGGAAGAGCGGAAGGTCGGACGGATTGTCTTCCAGGAAGTCAAGCACGGCGTCGAGGAAATAGAAGAGATAGGCGCTCTGTCCGTCGTCTTCATTTTCCTCCGACGTGAGCTTGAGCTCCATAATGAGCTGTTGGCACAATTCGTAGAGAGGCATATTCCGAAGCTTCTTCAGAGAATCTTCTTCGCGCAAGATTTCGGGCAGTTCTTCAGTCGGATCTGCAAACGTATGGGGGAAGGTTGCGGCAATTTCATAACTGTCCGTGCCGTCTTCCATGCGACTGGTAATGCCGAGTGCGGTGAGGAAATGCAAACGCGTTTCAAGGTTGTCGGGGTCCGCAATGTAGCGCAAGGAATACACCAGTTTCATTACCGCGGGAGAAGCACTCAGTTTGTATGCTTCGTCGGAGTTGATGGGGATGTCGGGGTGGGTGCTTGAGAAATATTCTATAAGTTGGGCGCCCTCGGCGTTTTTCCTTACTAGAATGCCGATGTCGTGGTAAGCCACGTGGGCATGGTTGTGGAGAAGCACGATTTGTGCGTAGACATCTTCGTAGATGTCTCCTATGCAGTCTTTTCCTGCGGGAGCCAATGCAAGACGCACCCAACCGCCTTCGGCGTTGTCTTTCAAATTCTGTTTTACCAATTCTTCCTTATAGATGCCGGAAATGCGTTCATGCCATTCCCGGTCGAGCGTTTCGACATCCATGGCAAGAGCGTCGAGGTCTTTGGCGGCCACGGGGAAGAAAGCGTTGTTGAACTTTACGATTTCCTCTTTGCTTCGGTAATTGATATTGAGGGGTATGGACTTGCACTTTTGGAACGCACTGTCCTTCTCCACACCTTCGAGAATGGCCCAGTCGCCTCCGCGCCAGCGGTAGATGCTCTGCTTCGTGTCGCCCACGAGCATGCACTGGTTGCCTTGAGCCATGTTCTCTACAAGGAGTTTGTGGAAATTGTTCCACTGCATCCGCGAGGTGTCCTGGAATTCATCAATCATGATATGGTTGAACGTCGTGCCCACGCGTTCAAATACGAAAGAAGCATCGTCGGCCTTCACAATGCGGCTGAAGAGTTCGGGCGTCTTGCTCAGCATGAAGCGGTTGGCTTCCTCGTTGATGTCCTTGGCGTTGTCCTCGATGAGTCGCAGCAGACGCATGGGGCGAAGTTGACTGAGGGTAATATGCCCCGTAGTGACAATCTTTCCGTATTCTTTCTGGTCCTCACGTATGCTGTCGAGAAGTCCGGAAAGCGTGTAGGCAGCGCCCATCATGTCGGGTTTCTTCTGGTCGGCCGTCTTGACGAGTTTGGACGCATCTTTTATCGCTGTCTTTACTCTGTTGCTGGGCTCGGTAAGGAATTCGCCGGCCAAAATCTTTTTGGGGTAAGCTATAATGGTGCCTCCAAACGAAAACTGCGTCGGTCCGCCGGGCATGTCTTCCATCAGGTCGACAGCGCGCTGGGCGGACACTTTCATCTTATCTCCCAGTAACTTGTCGAACCTTGCGGTCTCCTCCCGCAAGTGGTCAATGCCTTTTTTGTCGTTGAGTGCTGCGGTGAGCTCTTCTTCGTGGTGGAGATACGTTTCGTTGCGCATGTTGAGATTGGCAAATTCGCAGAGCGCCTGCACCATGTTCCATCCTTGCTCGTTGTCGATGCTTTCGTCCATGTAGTCCATGACAAAACCCGCTGCTCCTGCTTTGCTCGACTTTGACTTGCTGTCGTTGAGTTCTGCTATGAGCCGGTTCACAGCATGCACAATTACCTCCTTGTCATTAAGGTCTACTCGGAACGTGCGCGGCAAATTGAGTTCGTGTGCCAGGTTGGTGAGGAGCGACTGGAAGAAAGAGTCAATTGTCTCCACACGGAAATGGTCGTAGTCGTGGATGATGGCCTGAAGCGTCTGCTTGGCGCGTTGGCACACCAGGTCTTTTTTGTATGGTTTGGCCGGCTTTTCTTCGCCTTCGTCCTTGGCGTTGAGCTTCTCGAGAAGATTTTTGAGGAACCCCTCGTCAGTTCCGCCTTGTGCCAAGTTGTAGAGGTGGAGAAGAATACGTTCCTTCATCTCCGCCGTGGCTTTGTTGGTAAACGTCACGGCCAGAATGCGGCGGTATGAATTGGGTGAGGGGTTTTGGACGGCCAACTTGATGTATTCCAATGCAAGTTGATAAGTCTTTCCGGAACCTGCTGAGGCTTTATAAACGAGTAGATTTCCCATAGTTCGTGTGAAGAAGCAGATAGTGAAGAATAAGGCAGTTAAGCGCCAACGCTTTGCGTAACTCATGCGCAAAGTTTAGCGGCACTTTTGTAAAGCGAATTTAACAAGAAAAGGCGAAAGTGCGCATCTAAGCCCGAAAAAATGCTACGCGTGCGCTTTAATCTACTCATTTTTAAGCGTTGGGATATTGTTTAAACATCTTTTTTGTATCTTTGTCGCCGTAACGAGGTGATGGGATGCATGCATAACGCACTCAGCACCAGTTGTTGCAAATATGTCTAACTAAAGTACAACTCACACATGTTCCAAGAAAAAGCTGGCGAACTCGCCGGAAAAGTATGGGAAGCTCTTCACGCAGCTGGCGAGCTCTCCGGTAAGGATTTGAAGAAGGCTACGAAGATTCGTGCCGACAAGGATCTCTACCTCGCTCTCGGCTGGTTGCTCCGCGAAGACAAACTCGTCATGACGGAAGCCGAGAAGGACATTCTCGTTTCCCTCAAGTAAAGAGAAGAACGACATCAGGTGCGTACATGTTGCGCACCGACTAACCACATTAAGACGTAAGGACATTCGTGGTCTCACGGGCTTGGCCCAAGAGCTGCGAAGGGTCCTTGTTTTTTTGTCCCTATGCGAAGTTGCTAAGCGAAAGGCTATAAAAAATGGGAGAAAAGCCTTGCAAAACCATCAAAGACGGCGAGTTTCATGCGGTGGAGCGGGGGAGAACCCACATTTTATTGCTATTTTTGCACAAAATATTTTGTATTAACTCAATGAAAACATTCACGATCAGAAAAGGTTTGGACCTCAACTTGCAAGGCGAGGCCAAACTCGTACTTGACAAATGTCCGCTGAGTGTCTCCTATGCCGTGAAGCCTTGTGACTTCACCGGCGTTGTGCCACGTCCTGTGGTGAAAGAAGGGGAGCACGTGAAAGCGGGCGACGCTTTGTTTGTAGACAAGGCTACCGAGAAAATCAAGTTCGTATCGCCCGTCAGCGGAATCGTTGCCGGCATCGACCGCGGAGAGCGTCGCAAAATCCTTCGTTTCCGCGTGGAAGCGGACAAGGAACAAGAAAGCAAGGCTTTTGAAGTTAAAGGCATTGCCGATTACGATGCCGACTCTGCCGTTCAGCTTTTGTTGGAGAGCGGACTCTTCGCTTTCTTCCGTCAGCGTCCCTACGACGTTATCGCTTCGCCTGAAGACCGCCCCCGCGACATTTTTGTGTCCACCTTCAGCAAGATGCCCCTCGCTGCCGATGTGGCTTTCGTACTCAAAGACCGTGAAAAAGACTTCGCTGCAGGCGCCGAATTCCTCGCACGCATCGCCCCCATGCACATCGGAGCTGCTGTGGAGCAGGAAGGTGCGGCATTCCTCGAAGTAAAGAATGCCGACGTCAACCTCTTCAAGGGCCCCAATCCTGCAGGTAACGTAGGCGTGCAGATTAACCACGTGGCCCCCGTCAACAAGGGCGAAGTGGTATGGACAATGTCCGCCGAAAACGTTGCCGCCATCGGTGCTCTACTTCGCACCGGCCATGTAAGCCTTACCCGTCGCATTGCCGTGGCCGGTTCGGAAGTGAAGGACGCCCATTATGTAGAAACGCTTGTCGGCGCACCTCTCTCCGACTTGCTCAAGGACAACCTTGCTGCTGTAGACCACGTGCGCATTATCAACGGCAATCCGCTCGTTGGCGTGAAGAGTTCACTTGACGATTCTCTCTCGGCTTTCGTAAGCGAAGTGACCGCCATTCCCGAGGGCGACAACGTGGACGAAGCCTTCGGTTGGATTGCACCGCGTTTCAACGATTACTCCACCTCGCACAGCTATTTCTCCTGGCTCTTTGGCAAAAAGAAGAAGTACAATCTCGACTGCCGCATCAAGGGCGGTGAGCGTCACATGATTATGAGTGCCGAGTACGAGCGCGTGTTCCCCATGGACATCTATCCCAGCTACCTCGTAAAGGCATTGCTCACGGGCGACATCGACCGCCAGGAAGCACTCGGCATCTACGAAGTGGCACCCGAGGATTTTGCCGTGGCAGAGTTCATCGACTCTTCAAAACTTGAACTCCAGCGCATTGTACGCGAAGGTCTCGACATTCTTCGTAAAGAGAACGCCTAACTTTCTTTCTGCGTTCTCCGGCTATTGTAGCGTGAGACACGCACAGAACGTTCCCATTATAAGCACACAAACTATCAGTATCTCCAATGTTAAAACAATTCTTCGACAAAATACGCCCCAGCTTCGAGAGCAAAGGAAAACTGCATGCTTTCCGCTCCGTGTTTGAGGGTATGGAGTCGTTTATGCTCGTGCCCAACGCCACCTCCAAAAGCGGTGTTAGCATACACGATGCCATCGACTCCAAGCGAATCATGTCGTTCGTGGTCATCGCACTCCTGCCGGCCATGCTCTTCGGCATGTACAACATCGGTTACCAGAATGCTGCCGCAGCCGGCAAATTGGCCGAAACGGATTTCTGGTCCATGTTCATCTATGGTTTCCTCCTTGTCCTTCCTAAAATCATCGTATCCTACGTGGTAGGTCTCGGCATAGAGTTTACCGTAGCACAA
>CAVCAV010000189.1:0-5822 GCA_963600165.1 Christensenella sp. UBA1685
GCGGACAAGGGTGCACGGCGGCTCCCGCGGAGGCCATCATCTTTTCGTTGCCCACACACACCACGCTGCCGTTGACACGGGCACGAATGCCGTGGCCGGCTATTTCTTCCACTTCATCCACCCTGCATCCGTCGGTAGCCTCTTCAGGGAAAGCACGGCGAAGGGCGGCGCCTATGGGATGGGACGTGAAGTGTTCCACATGGGCGGCAAGGTGGAGCAACACCTTTTCTTGGTCGGACCATTCGCCTTCATGCGCGTGAATCTTCTCTGCGGAGCATTCTCCCGAGATATGCACGGCTTCTACGGCAAACTCGCCGTGCGTGAGCGTTCCCGTTTTGTCAAAGACCATGGTGCCTACTTTGGCCAGTGCATCGATGTAGTTGCTTCCTTTTATAAGAATGCCCTGACGCGAAGCGCCGCCTATGCCGCCGAAGAAGGTGAGGGGCACACTGATGACCAAGGCACACGGACACGACACAACGAGGAATATCAGTGCACGGTTGAGCCACAAGGGGAAGTTCTGACCGAAAGTTCCGTCGCCGAAGAAGGACGGGGCGATGCCTATGCTTCCCAACAATGGCGGAAGAAAAGCCAGCGCCAAAGCGGCATAGACGACAATGGGGGTATAGATGCGGGCAAAACGGGTGATGAACGTTTCGCTCTTCGACTTGCTTTCGTCGGCTTTCTCCACGAGGGCGATGATTTTCGTCACGGTGCTTTCGCCAAACGTTTTGGTGGTACGCACCCGAACGACGCCGGTGAGGTTGATGCACCCCGACACCACGTCGTCGCCTTCCTCCACTTCGCGGGGGACGCTCTCACCGGTGAGGGCGAGGGTATTGAGGGCGGAACGGCCTTCCACTACCTTGCCGTCGAGGGGCACTTTCTCGCCCGGACGCACCACGATGGTTTCACCCACACGGACCGCTTCGGGCGAGACTTCTTCTACCCCACCCTCGCGTTCCACGCGGGCCACGTCGGGACGGATGTCCATCAAATGGGAAATGCTGGCGCGGCTCCGTCCTTCGGCATAGCCTTCAAAGAGTTCGCCTACCTGGAAGAAGAGCATGACGAAGACGGCTTCGGGAAACTCCGTTTCGGCTTCGGGGAAGAAGCCTATGCAGAGTGCGCCCATGGTGGCGATGGCCATGAGGAAGTTTTCGTTGAACACGTCGCCGTGGACGATGCCTTCCCATGCTTCTGCGAGTGTTTCGCGGCCGACAATGAGGTAAGGCACGAGATAGAGCAACAGGAGTTGCCAAGTGGCCCAACCGCACGTTCTTTCTACAGCGTATGCCGCTGCGAGAAGTACGGCTGCCAACACTATTTGTGCCACTTTCCGCTTCATGCAGCCTTCGCCGTGCTCGTGATGATGGTGGTGGTGATCATTATGCGAATGAGCGTGTTTGCTGCAACTGCAGCCACATGCCTTGCTATGCTTTTCGTGTGCCATAAATGTTTTGTTGTTTGGTTTCTGTGTGCAAAGGTAGGGAGAGCGGAATGCAACCGGGTTGCAATGTTTTCTCACGGGAGAAACGTTGTGTAGAGCGCGAAGTCAGGAGACTTCGCCCCATAGAGGGTGCATCTGCGCAAAACGTGCAAGCTACACGACGTCCGAGTTTTAAAGTTAAAGAACCCTTCACACATTAACACTTGTGACTATATTTAGACAAAGCGAGGTTTGAAAATAGAAGCGCAAGGCTTCAATTTTTCCTCCGATGCGCAAGTAAATTTCACGGGAAAGCACGCCGTAAAAACTCCAAGGCATCCCAAAATTTCTAGATGCCTTGGAGTTTGCGCTATATGCCTTGGAGTTTTTGTTTTCTAGGGGCAAAAATTGAAGAGTTTGGGGCATTTTTTTCTGCATATACCATGCATAAAGGAAAGAAATGCGTGATTCGTGGAATATATGCGATATTTTATGCACGGCAAGAATCGCGCAGATTCAAGCGAGTCAAGAGGTGATGAATTCTACGGTCGTGGTGAGTGTTAAAATAGGGGCGAACGATGGGGCGAACGATGGGGGCGAGCTCGGGAGAGCTCGCCCCCATAGCTCGCCCCTATCGTTCGCCCCCATCGTTCGCCCCTCAATTATCAAACAGGCGGAAGGCGCACTTGAAGCCCACCCCCATGTGCTTGCCGCCGGACATGCTGGCGAAGGCACCGAGGTCCACGAGGTTGGTGCTCACACCGTAACCGAGCTCGGCATACCAGTTGAGGTTTTTTACTGAAAGCAAGTTGCAGTATACGCGCTCCGTCTGTACGAAATGCGTAATCCAGGGAATGCGCGAGAAGAGGAGCATGGGACTCTCGTAAGTCGACGAGAGGCGCACATAGTAGCTCGACTCGTTGTACCACCTCGAACTGAGCAGTTGGAACTGTCCCGTCATTTCGTCGTCCCATCCTTCGGGAATGTTGTTGAAGCGGAAAAGGTCGTAGTCGATGAAACTGTTTTTCCCCCTCCTTATATAAGTGCCGTAGCCGGCGCGGAAGTAGAGCGAACGCAGGGCATAGAGCGGAAGACGGTAGCGGACGTCCGTCTCGAAACGTTCGTAACGCGTCTCGGCAGAGGTGGTGCCGAAGGCGCGCTCATAGTTGAAGAAGAAGGTGGGGAACTTCGAGTAGAGCGGCACACGGCGCACGCCCTTGCGATAGTAGTAAACACCGGGTGTCCATTCGGCTTCTACATGGGAGGCCACGCTTCCGAGCGTGCGGTGCATGCCGCCGTCCTGTGCCGTTTCGTTCCAATCAATCATCTTGCGCTCGTGGCAATGCAGCCCGAGGGTGAGACGCAACGAGGGATGGGGCGAGAAAGCAAACTCGCCCTTGAGATGAAGGTCGCGGTAGTCGTCGAATCCGAAATGGTCAATGATGTGGAGAATGGAGTCCTTCTTCTCGAAATGCTCGAGTTTGCGGCGCACCTCATCGGCTTGACGGCTACTGTACATGTGTTGTCCGCCGCCGGCATTGAGGGTGAAAGCGGCATTCATGCGGGGCCAGAAGCCGAAGCGCAGAGGGACGTCCCAGTACACTTGCCGCTGCTTGAAACTGTAGCCGACCTGCGGCCGCAGCGTAAGGTCGCCGTCGAACGAACGGAAGCGGGCGGAGAGCGAGAGGCGGGTCTTCACGGACACGCCTTTGGAGTGACTCCACTGCACCATGGATGGGGTGAACACGGCGGGAATGCGCACCTTGGCGTCTACGGCACGGCCAAACTGGAGGGTATGGGAGGAGAGCAACACGTCCTTGGCACGGTCCGTCATATTGGCGCCGGTGGTTTTCGGCAGGGCATAGAGCGATTGCCACTCGCCCCTCTTGGCGCTGGCCTTGAAGGAGTCGGCAAGCACAGCATGTTCTTCCGCTGCGAAAGGCCGGGTCTTCAACTCCCGTTCACGACGCGCGGACTCTTCGTAGAGAAGGCGCTCGCTCTCCCGAAGGGGAAACGGACGGACAGCATCGAAGAAGTCGAGCGAACGGTCAATGCGCGACGTGTCCACCCGCAGCAGGCAGCGGTCGGTGATGTCGTGGCGCCGGTGAACATCCTCGCCGAACTTCAACGGACACGTAAAGCTATAGTGGGCATACACGTCGTAGGTTTCCTGCAACGAGCTGCCAAGAAACTTGAAGCTCGTAAGTATGCGCATCCTTTCGGGCAACACCGACTCGTAGAGTCCTGTGCCGGTGCGCCCGGTGACCACCACGTGGCGCATCTTGCTGAATATGCGGAAGGTGAACTTGCGCACAGCGCCGTTCGCAACGTCCACTTCCACGCTGCCGCCCTTGAGCAGCTGCTCGTTTTCGAAACGGGGAATGAGGTCGATGTGCGCCACTCGGAAGCTGTCGAGACGGGTAATGTAGCGTAGCTCATAGCGGTAGAAACGGCGGTTGCGGCGGTTCAAGGGGTTGAGTATGCGGTCGGTGAAAAGATTGGTGCCGTAGAGATAGAAATTGAAGTTCTCCACTTCTTCCGAAACGCCGGAGGGGGCGTCGTCGGCCGAGGAGCAGTAGGCTGTGACCTTGCAGTCGCGCTGGCCCATGGGGTGGAACTGCATTTGCAGGAGGCACTCTGCCACGTTGTGGTGTTCGCCCCGTTTCACTCCCGACATCCACGGCAAATAGCGCACAAGCCATCCCCGGCGCTTCGACGAGGTGTTTTTGCGCAGATAAATGTCGGCCTGGTACTGCAGGTCGGTGAGGAAGTTGCGGTCGGCATAGTAGAACACGCTCTGCATGAGACGTTCGGCGGTCAGCACCGACAACGTGTCGGCCCGTTGAACCGTTACGCGCTGCTCCTCATTGGCGTAGCATTTCCCCGAAAGCAAAAGGGCAAAAAAGAAGGCACAAGCTACTGCGGCAAGCTTTATTGCGACTTGCCGAAGGCTTGTGCCTGAATGAGGGATATGGGTTTGCGTAACTTTCACCGTCGGGGAGGTTGTATGGGGGACACAACCGCGAAAAAACAATCGTGTTGTTACATACAGACTAACTGCGGCTCACGGCTTTCACGCCCTTCACGGTGCGCAGCTTCTTGATGAGCGACGTGAGGCGCTGCGTGTCGTCGACGAGCACGGTAAGCATTCCTGAGAAGAGTCCGTCGTGCGAGTCGATGTTGATGCTTCGCAACATGATGTGTTCCTCTTTGGAAATGATGGAGGTGATGTTGTTGACAATACCGAGGTCGTCCTGACCCACCACATGAAGCGTGATGGGATAGGAACTTGAGCCTTTTCCTGCCCAGCGCGCCTTCACGATGCGGTAGCCGAAGCGTTCGCGCAATGCCGTAGCATTGGGGCAACTGGTGCGGTGGACCTTGATGCCGCCGCTCACCGTGACGAAGCCGAACACGTCGTCGCCGTAGACCGGATTGCAGCAGCGAGCCAACTGGAAGTCAAGGCCCTTGAGGTCGCGGCCTATGACGAGTTCGTCGTCGTCGCCTTTGGCCTTGGCGGCAATCTCCGACTCCATGTTGAACTCCTCTGCCGAACGAACGGCGGCCCTTTCGGCGGTGCCTTGCTCGCGTTTGCCGAGGTCAACATAGGTTTCTATCACGCGGTTGAGGTCTATGCGTTCGTCGCCGATGGCTTTGAAGAAGTCGAAACTCTCTTTGTAGCCCATCTTCTTGATGAGCTGGTTGATGAGGCTCTCGTCCCAGTCGAGCTTCTTGTTCTTCAGTTTGCGTTCCAACACTTCTTTGCCCAGGGCGCTCTCGCTTGCGGCAAGTTCGCGTACGGCGGAACGTATCTTGGCCTTGGCGTGGGCCGATTGGGCGATGTTGAGCCACTCGGCCTTGGGCGTCTGGTTGTTTTGCGTAACGATTTCCACCGTTTGTCCGCTCTCGAGCGTTTGGCGGATGGGCACGTTGCGCCCGTCTATGCGGCCTCCCACGCAGTGGTTGCCCACGCCGGTGTGGATGGTGTAGGCAAAGTCGAGCACGGTGGACATGGGCGGCAGGCGGTAGAGGTCGCCCTTGGGAGAGAACACGTAGATTTCCTGCGTCTTGGCATCGGGAGCGAGGCTTTCCGAGAGGAGTGAGTCGTCGCCGGTCTCGAGAGCCTGGCGGATGTCGGCAAGCCACGAGTCTACATTGCCTCCGCTGCTCTTGATGCCCTTGTAGCGCCAGTGGGCGGCCAGACCGTGTTCGGCCACTTCATCCATGCGTTCGGTGCGTATCTGCACTTCCACCCACTTGTCTTCCGGTCCGCGCACGGTGATGTGCAGACTTTCGTAACCGTTGCTCTTCGGCACGGTGAGCCAGTCGCGCAGACGCTTGAGGTTGCTCTCGTATTTGTTGGTAATGAGCGAGAACACCTTCCAGCACTGTT
>CAVCAV010000190.1:0-5763 GCA_963600165.1 Christensenella sp. UBA1685
AAAACTGTACACAAACTCCCCACTGGTGGAACTTGTGCACTTTGTTGAAAGTACGGATAAATGTGCGCTGAAAGTTCAGTGACATAGGCGTAGAAAGTCTTCTTAAGCAGCGTGACGACGTGTCGGCTTTGGCAAACGGTTCGTAGGGTTTGCCATGCCTTGCTTGCTTGAAAACTGTTGCAAAGTTACGAAAAAACTAAAAAACAGGCCAAATGCTTTTTTAAGCAATGGATGTGGTGTGAAAAGCGAGCGCCCCGGCATGCATAATTGTGCATGCCGGGGCGCTTAGTGCTGTTTATGTGAAGCTTGGGGCGTTATTGCTTGTTTTCGCCTTCGGCTTTGATTTGCTTGTTGATTTCCTTGATTTTCTCAACGATGACGTTGAGGTCTTCCTTGAGGCGAGCCACTTTCTTTTCCACGTCGGCTACGAGCGAGTTGCCCTTCTTGGAGCTTGAGCGGAAGAAGGTGAGGTTCGTTTCGTAGGTCTGTATTTCCTGCTTCTTGGCGTCGAGCGTGTTTTGCAGACGGGTACGTTCGCGGGTGAGTTCAGAACCTCCCTTTTCTGCCACGTTGCGGCGGAAGTTGTCCATGCGGCGACGACCGGCGCTTTCGTGGAGCGAGTCGTAGATCTTGTCGCAGAGTTCGCGGTAGCGGAGATATACCTTTTCCTTCTTGCGGAAGGGCACGTGTCCTATTTCGCCCCATTTGGCCTGAAGGTCGCGCACGGCCTGAAGCTGGTTGTCGGCGGGCTCGGCCACGAGCTTCTCGAGCTGGGCAATTACTTCTTCCTTGAGCTTGAGGTTGGCCTCTTCTTCTATGCGCTGTCCCTTGTTGGCCTCGTTCTTCTTGTTGAAGAAGGCGTTGCAGGCGTCGTTGAAGCGCTTCCAAACGGAGTCGCTCAACTTGTGGGCAACGGGACCGATGGCTTTCCATTCCTTCTGGAGTTCCACGAGTTTGTTGGTCGTGGCAGCCCAGTCGGTGCTGTCCTTGAGTGCTTCGGCCTTTTCAATGAGGGCGTTCTTGGCTGCGAGGTTGGCTGCGAGTTTCTCACGCATTTCCTTGAAGTAGAGCGTCTTTGCCTGGAAAAAACGGTCGCAGGCGAGACGGAAGCGCTCGAAAATTTCAGAGTTGACCTTGCGGGGTGTGAAGCCGATGGTCTTCCACTCGTTCTGCCAGCCTATGACGGTCTTGGAGAGTTCGTCCCACTGGGCATAAGTTTTGGCGTTTTCGTAGACGAGGGTTTCTACCTTTTGGCAGAGCTCGGTTTTCTTCTTGAGGTTTTCTTCTTCCTGCTCTTTTATTTCGAGGAAGTGTTCCTGGTGGCGCTTGTTGATGAGCGTGGAGGCGTCTTTGAAGCGTTTCCAGATGGCTTCGCGGTCTTCCTTGGCCACGGGGCCCGTTTCGCGGTATTCCTGGTGGAGGTTCTGGAGCTGGTGGAAAGCGGAGATGGGGTCTTCCACGTCGGCGAGCTTTTCGGCGGCTTCGCAGAGGTGCGTTTTGATTTCAAGGTTTTTCTTGAAGTCGTAGGCGCGCATTTCGTGGTTGAGGCGGAGCTGGTCGTAGAACTGTTCCACGTAGAGCTGGTAGTTTTTCCAAAGCTCGGTGGCGTTTTCTGCGGGCACGTTCTTTATTTCTTTCCATTCGGCCTGAAGCTTCTTCACTTCGTCGTAGCCTTTGTCGGCGCTGTCGGGCGATGCGGCGAGTTCCTTGATGCGTGCAATGATTTCTTGCTTGCGCTCGAGGTTGGCCTGCATTTCCTTTTCGAGCTGTTCGGCCAGTTTGTTGCGGAGTTCGCGGATGAGCTGGAGCTGTGCCTTGAAGTTTTCTTCTTCGGTGTCGGGGGCGGGCATGAAGTCCTCTGCCTTTCCGCCGGCGTTGATGAACTCTTCGCGTGCAGCGACCACTTCGCTGTTGCGGAGGCGGTAGTAGAGCGACTTGAAGTGGTCGAGCGTGGAGCGGTCCACTTCTCCTCCGGAGTAGACGATTTGCTTGAGCCGTTCAATCACTTCTGCCTTTGTGGTGGGTTCGGGCTCGCTGGCGGGCTGAGGCTCTGCTGCGGCTTCAGCTTCTTCCGCTGTGGTGGAAACTTCGGCTTCGGCTGCGGGAGCTTCCTCGGCGGGAGTTTCGGGGGTTATGGATTCAGCCGTGGCTTGTGTGGCTTCGGCTGCTACTTTCTGTTCTTCTACGTCTGTAGGATTTTTGATTTCGTCCATAAGGCTTTGGATGGGGTCGGTAGTCGGGCGGGGACGTGCGGCTGCTGGGCTTGCACGGCGCGCACCGGCGTTCATAGAGAAAATATGTTTGTTGTGTTGAGCGCTATGCTCAAGTTGCAAATGAAAGTATTTCTTTTTTATTGGCCAAACGTTTGGCTTTCAAAAATGGCGGGGTGCGGTTAAATCCACGTTTTCCAACGGAAAAGTCCGTAAAAGAGTCCGGTGACAACGATGGAGAGCACGATGACGACGGGAAATCCCCACCAGACGGTTTCCATGCCGCTCACGAGGTTCATGCCGAAGATGCTGGCGATGAGTGTGGGGAACATGAGGATAATGCTGACGGAAGTCATCTGTTTCATGACGCCTGCCATGTTGTTGTTGATGATGCTGGCGTAGGTCTCCATGGTGGAGTCGAGGATGTTGGTGTAGATGTTGGTGGTTTCGCGTGCCTGGTTCATCTCGATGTTAACGTCCTCGATGAGGTCGGCGTCGAGTTCGTCGACGGGCAGTTTGAACTTCAGTTTGGAGAGGAGCGTTTCGTTGCCGCGGATGGAGGTGATGAAGTAGGTGAGGCTGTCTTGCAGACGGGAGAGTCCGATGAGGTCTTCGTTGTCTATCTGCCTGTCGAGGTTGCGCTTGGCTTCTTCAAGAAGTACGTTGATCTGCTTCAGACGTTTGAGGTACCACACGGCCGACGAGAGGAAGAGGCGGAACACGAGGTCAACAGAGTCGGTGAATCCCTGGTTGCGCTTTTGCTGGTAGGACACGAAGTCGATCATCATGTTGGTCTCGAAGTTGCAGACGGTGATGCACACGCCCTTGTTGAGTATGATGCCCATGGGGATGGTGGTGTGCGGGGTGCGCGAGGCCACTTCCTTTACATAAGGTATGCGCAGGATGATGAGCGACCACCCTTCGTCGTATTCATAACGCGAGCGTTCGTCCTTGTCTCGAATGTCGTCGAGGAAATAGTCGGGTACGTGGAGTTGGTTGACGAGAAAGTCTTCGTCCTCGGGTGTGGGGCAGGTCACTTGTGTCCAGCAGTCGGTAGTCCACTCGTCGAGAGTGCGAAGCGTTTTGTTGTAGTTCCAATAGGTACGCATAAGAAAAACAGGTCGGTGTGTTTTGGAAATCCGTGTGTGCTCAATAAGTCCTCGGCCGTGGTGTGCATGCTGAGGTGCATTGCCGCTTCCCGACGCGAAACGGCTGCTTGCATCGTTGGGGTATCGCTATATATAATGTGTACCCTCGGTTGACGGAGTGCCTGTTTTCGGTCGGTATCAAACGTGAGTTTCCGCGTGATAGTCGTCCATTTGTCGATTCGAAGTTTTGGGTTCGTTGCTTTTTGACGGGGCAAAAGTAAGAAAAAACTGCGAAAGGGGAAAGCGCTAAGGAGAATGTGCAAATGTGCGAATGTGCAAATGTGCAAATGATGTGCGCCTTTTATGGGGAGAGAAGTATACTGACTTCGTATGGGCTGCTAAAGCGAATGTGCAAATGTGCGAATGTGCAAATGTGCAAATGAGGTGCGCCTTTTATGGGGGGAGAGAAGTATACTGACTTCGTATGGGCTGCTAAAGCAAATGTGCAAATGTGCGAATGTGCAAATGATGTGCGCCTTTTATGGGGAGAGAAGCCGCACAAAAGCGTCCGTGACGCCGCGCAAGCGAGCTCGGGAGAGCTCGCCCCCATCGTTCGCCCATAGAGGGCGCCCATCGTTCGCTCTGCGAGAAAACCCATCAATTTGCCGCGCAGTTTCGCTGGAGTTGAATATCTTTGTTGGACAAAATGCTTTTCCAAAAATGAACATAGAAGACGTAAGAACATATTGTCTGACGCTGCCGGGCGTGACGGAAGACATGCCCTACGGCCCCGATTGGGTGGTGTTTCGCATAGAAGGGAAGATATTCCTCCACATTTCCCTCGAGCGTCGGCTTATTGCCATCAAGCTGCGGCCCGACCACGGCGAGGCGCTGCGCGACAAATACGACGCCGTCACCCCCGCCTGGCACATGAACAAGAAACACTGGAACGACGTGGAGGTGGAAAACACCTTTCCCGACCACATGATAGAAGAGTGGATCAACGAGTCGTACCGCCTTGTTTTGGACAAATTGCCCAAGGCTTTGAGGGAAAAGTACGGCTATGCTGCGGCAACATGAGAACTTTAGTATAAATTTGCTGCGTTAATCAAAAATCAAAAACAGATACATATGGGACTATTCGACAAGTTTTTAGCCACTCTTGCCGCCAAGGCCATTCTTGAAGAGCAGGAACGTAACAAACACAAGTCGTCGTTTATCGAGGACTCCATCAATAGGGAACTCCAACAATCCCGCGAAGAATTCGCACGTTCCGAAGAAAGGGAAGCCGAGCGTCTTCGCCGCGGTATTCCCGGCACCATCGTCTACGATTATAACCACAGTGTCAACGACGGTTACGACTACGATGACGACGGTTACCACTACGATGACGTTGACGGCGACGATGACTTCGATTTCAATGCCGACGACGACGATTACAACGTAGATGATGATTACAACGTAGACAACGACTACAGCGTAGACAACGACGATTCGGACTACGACGAATGCGGAAACTACATCGCTTACCTGAAGCACCCCTCCCGCATCACCCGTGAAGAACTTTTGCGCCAAATTGCCGAAGAAGAAAAGAAATACAAATCCTAACAATACCAAACCTCCACAAACCACTTAATCTTTTTATGGCATCGTTGGATACCAAACCGCATTATGCGCTGCTCGACGGACTGCGCGGCGTGGCCGCTCTGCTCGTCGTGTGGTACCACATTTTTGAAGGCTTTCAGTTTGCGGGAAACAAGCCCGTTATCGACCACATCAACCACGGCTACCTCGCCGTAGACTTCTTTTTCATTCTTTCGGGCTTTGTCATCGGCTATGCCTACGACGACCGCTGGGGCAAGTCGCTGACGCTGGGCGAATTCTTCCGCCGGCGCCTCATCCGCCTCCATCCCATGGTTGTCATGGGTGCGGCAATCGGCGCCATATCGTTCTTCGCCACCGGCATGGAGCGCTGGGACCATTCCCACTCCACCGTGGGACTCACCCTCCTGGCCTTCGTGTGCGGCGCCCTCATGTTGCCCGCCCTGCCCGGCATGCCCCGCGAGGTGCGCGGCAACGGCGAGATGTTTCCGCTCAACGGCCCGTGCTGGTCGCTCTTCTTCGAATATATCGGCAACGTGGTCTACGCTCTTGTGCTCCGCCGCCTCTCCACGCGAGTGCTCTCCGTGGTGGCCGCCTTGCTGTGTGCAGGGCTGGCATGGTTTGCCGTCACCAACGTGTCGGGCTACGACATGCTGAGCGTGGGCTGGACCATCGATACGCTCAATGCCTTTGGCGGCACGCTCCGCCTGTTCTGTCCGCTGACGTTGGGCCTGCTCCTCTCGCGCGTGTTCCGTCCCGTAAAGGTGCGCGGCGCGTTTTGGATTTGCACGCTCGTGCTGCTCTGCCTGTTTCATGTGCCTTACATCGCTGCCGACGGAAGCGTCAGTTGGAACGGCGTGTTC
>CAVCAV010000191.1:0-5737 GCA_963600165.1 Christensenella sp. UBA1685
TTCGCCCCCATAGCACATTCCCACAACGAAAACTTAACCCAAATACGCACATGAAAAAATTTTACTTTCACTCCCTCGCTGCCGCTCTGGCATTCGTAGGGCTGGCCAGTGCGCAAACAGCATTGGCCGACGCCATAGAAGCTTCCACGGCCGACAGCCCCAAGTGGTTCCGCGTGTATACGCCCAACCGCTCCAACCTCACCTTCACCTCCGACGGTGTAGGCAACAAATTCAAGGGTACAGCCGATGCCACCAAGCCCTACGGCAAAAACATGCTCTGGCGTTTTGAAGAGAACGCCGACGGCTCCTACACCATAGTCAACATGGACGGCACCTACGTCAGCGTGGACCAGCTCGAAGCATACGGCTCCAACAACGCCTTTGTGGGCGTGGCCGAGAAGCCCGAGAAAGGCTGGACCGTCACCGCCATTTCCGGCCAGACCGACCTCTACACCATCACCAACGGAACCACCCAGCTCCACCAGGGCGAGGCCGGCAGCAACTACTACGTCATCAACTACGGCGGCGGAAGCAACGTTACCGACGCCGGCTGCCAGTTTACCTTCGAAGCCATCGACGCTTCCACCCTCACCACCGCCGCCAAGCTCAAGAGCGTGGACGTCAACCCCGGCGAGCAGACCCTCGCCCCCGGCAACAAGGACCAGGTGCTCCTGCAGTTCACCACCAACGTGAGCGGCTACGTGGGCGATGTCGAAGCCAAGAGCATCGTCATTGCCGTGACAGGCAAAGGCGCCACCACGGGCAACTTCGAAAACGTAAAAGTATACCAGAGCAAGGACAAGAACTTCGTCAGCGCCATCCGCAACGCCACCCTCGTGGGCCAGACCGACAAGTTCAGCGGCAAGACCACCGACACCATAGCCCTCAACCCCGGCCTCGTGCTTCCCTTCGGCGAAACCTACTTCTACGTCACCGCCGACATCAAGCCCGACGCCCACGTGGGCGACACCATCAATGCCGCCTTCCGCAGCGTCTACTACAACGACAACAAGAAGTTTGCCGCCAGCAAAGACCCCACGGGCCAGGCCTACATCTATTCCTCCACCTCCAAGCCCTTCCAGCCCTACGACGGCAACTCCCACTACTGGCGCATTCCCGCCATGGTGGTGCTCCACAACCAAACGGGCGAAAACGCTTCGAAGAACGGCCGCATCGTCACCATGGCCGACATGCGCTTCACCCACAACGGCGACCTTCCCAACCACATCGACGTTTACGAGCGCCACTCCGACGACCAGGGAAAAACGTGGAGCGACATGCAGCTCGTGGCCGGTAGCGAAGCCGACCATGCCGTAGCCACCGCCGGTGCACACGGATTCGGCGACGCCGCTCTCGTGGAAACCGCCAAGGGCAAGCTCATAGCCATCATGGCCAGCGGTGCCGGCTACTTCGCCTCCACCCCCACCAGCTCCATCGTGCCCGTCATCATCACCTCTGAGGACGGCGGCGAAACGTGGACCTCGCCCCGCTCGCTCTACGACGAGCTCTACAAGTCCACCTACAGCCAGGGTCAGGTGCAAGGCTCGTTTGCCGGTTCAGGCCGCGGCATCGTGCTCAAGCGCCAGAAGGACGAGAAGCTCAACGGCCGCATCATGTTTGCCATGAGCCACCGCTTCACCTCGGGCGGCATTCAGGAATACATCATCTACTCCGACGACGAAGGCCAGACCTGGCAAATGTCGCCCAACTCCGCCTATAGCGGCGGCGACGAGTCGAAACTCGTGGAACTCGCCGACGGCACCGTCATGATTTCCGTGCGCCAGAGCGGCAACCGCGGTTTCAACACCTCCAAGGACGGCGGCATCACCTGGGGCGCACAGACCACCAACTCCGGCATCAGCGGCAACGCCTGCAACGCCGACGTGCTCTACTACAACAACCACATCCTCGTCCACTCCTACATCAACAACTCCGCACGCCAGAACCTCACCGTGTGCGTGTCGCTCGACAACGGAAAGACGTGGACCAGCAAGCGCGTTGTCTGCGCTCCCTCTTCGTGCTACTCCACCATGGACATCACCTCCGACAACGAGATAGCCATCCTCTACGAAGACGCCTCGTGCAGCGACGGCTATGTCATCAACTTTGCCAAGTTCCCCATCACGTGGCTCGTGAGCGGCAACCTCTCGCAGAAGGCACTCCAAAGCTCCATCACCAGCGCCAAGACGTACATTGCCGCCGGCGGCTACACCTACGTGTCGTTGGGCAAGGCCGGACAGTACTCCCAGGCCCTCCTCAACCAACTCACCGACCTCATCCCCTCTGCCGAAGAGATGGCCGCGATGACCGACGACGAGTGTGACGCACGCAGCGAAGCCATCGACGCCCTTGTCGACACCATCCGCACCACGCGGCTCACCGTCGACGGATATGCCAACACCAGCACCTACACCATCTCGTCCTACGAGAACGTCAACGGTGCACCCATCTGCATCGACCACAGCGCCAAGGCCGTGGCAAAGAGCGACGACGCTCCCCTTTGGGTGATGGTGCCCGCCACCAACGCTTCGCAGGTCTACATCAAGGCCGCCGACTCCGAAACCTACCTCCACCGCACCGACAACACGCTCGACGTGCAGTCCACTCCCGCCGCCTGGCAGCTGCAGAAGGACGAAAAGGCAGACTACTACTACCTCCTGCCCAAGCACACGCGTGAAACCTACGTGGTGGTGAACGTCGGCACCGGCGACTTCAACTTCTGGAGCAACACCAAGGGCAACGACACATGGTCCACCAAGTTCGTCCTCACCCGTGTGGGCGACATTGTGGAAGCCATCTCCCCCGTCAGCGTGGCCAAGCAGCAGGCCGAAACCTTCTACGACCTCTCCGGCCGCAAGGTGGCCCGTCCCACCAAAGGCATCTACGTGACCAACACCGGCCGCAAAGTATTGTTCTGATTCATACCCCTAAATGCATCTCATAGCGCAGATAATACAATCGTAAAAGAAACTCCCCGTAACCACCGCTCTTCAGGGCGGCGGTACGGGGAGTTTTTTTGTGACAAAAAAACTACATACACACATCTCAATGAAAGTCATCAACCTTGGCGACCGCTCTTCGGTCATCAACTGCTACATGTCGCAGCTCCGCGACGTAAACGTACAGGGCAACCGCACCCTTTTCCGCCGCAACCTCGAACGCATTGCCCGCTGCATGGCCTACGAAGTGAGCCGCACGCTCTCTTACAGCGAAAAGCCCTTCACCACTCCTCTCGGCACGAAAGACGTGCCCACCTACGACGACCGCATCGTGGTAGGCACCGTGCTCCGTGCCGGTCTCGCCTTCCACGAAGGTTTCCTCGACACCTTCGACCAGGCCGACTCTGCCTTTGTGGCCGCCTACCGCGAAGAGGGCACCTCGCGCGACGAACTCAAGATACACGTGCAGTACCTCGCCTCGCCCGACCTCAACGGCTGCACCTTCCTCATGGTCGACCCCATGCTCGCCACCGGCGGCAGTCTGGAACTCGCCTACAAGGCTTTCCTCTCACACGGCACTCCGGGCAAACTCCACATCTGCTGCGTCATAGCCGCCCAGGAGGGCATCGACCATCTTCTCCGTGTGTTCCCCGACGACGACGTTACGCTCTGGATAGCCGCCGTCGACTCCAAGCTCAACGACGACGCCTACATCGTGCCCGGTCTCGGCGACGCCGGCGACCTCTCCTTCGGTCCCAAGCTTGGCCTCCCCGTAGAGTTTTGCTGACAATCTATGGAGGCGTAGCGTATGGGGGCGAAGTCTCCTGACTTCGCATGCGCGTAAAAGCCATATTATATATACACAAACAATTCGTGGCCAATTCATAGCCATTCATGTTTACACTACATGAACGACCATGAATTGGCCACGAATATTTATACACAAGCGCCGCGCAAGCGAAGTCAGGAGACTTCGCCCCCATCGTTCGCTCATCGTCCGCTTCCTTACTTGTTAAGTTTCCAAGTTGCTCCGTCCTTCGTATCCTTCACTTCGAAGCCGAAGGCGGCGAGCTCGTCGCGGATCTGGTCGCTCGTTGCCCAGTCCTTGTTGGCCTTTGCCTTTGCACGGAGTTCGAGCAACAGATTGACAGCTTTGCCGTAAGCCTCTTCGCGGTCGGCATTGCCGCCTTCCGCTTCGCTCTTCAAGCCGAGAATGTCGAAGACGAAAGTGCGCACCGTCTGGCGCAGCGCTTCAAGTCCTTCGGGAGTAATGGTCTGCTTCTTGTCAGCCAGCTGGTTGATGGTGCGGCAAGCGTCGAAGAGATGGCTGATGACGATGGGCGAGTTGAAGTCGTCGCTCATGGCCTCGTAGCATTTGTCGGCAAGTTCCTTTGCGTAAGCCTCGTTGAGGCTGCCGTTGGCGGCGGGCTCAATGCGGTCGAGTTGTGCCACGGCGTCCATCAAGCGGTCGAAGCCGCGCTTCGAAGCCTGCAGCGCTTCGTTGGAGAAGTCCACCGTGGAACGGTAGTGGGCCTGAAGAATGAAGAAGCGGATGGTCATGGGCGAGTAGGGCTGTTCGAGGAGCGGATGGTCGCCCGTGAAGAACTGCTGCAGCGTGATGAAGTTGTTGTAGCTCTTGCCCATCTTCTTTCCGGCAATGGTGATCATGTTGTTGTGCATCCAGTACTTCACCATCTGGTGGCCCATCGAAGCCACGGCCTGTGCAATCTCGCATTCGTGGTGAGGGAACACCAGGTCCATGCCGCCGCCGTGGATGTCGAACTGCTCGCCGAGATATTTGCGTCCCATGGCCGTGCACTCGCAGTGCCAGCCGGGGAAACCGTCGCTCCAGGGCGAAGGCCAGCGCATGATGTGCTCCGGCTGCGCCTTCTTCCAAAGGGCAAAGTCGACCTGATGGCGCTTCTCGCCCACGCCGTCGAGTTCGCGGCTCGCATCGTGCACGTCCTCCAGGTTGCGGCCCGAGAGAATGCCGTAGCGGTGGTCCTCGTTGTATTTCACCACGTCGAAGTAAACCGAACCGTTCGACTCATAGGCGTAGCCGTTGTCGAGAATCTGCTTCACCAGTTCCTCCTGCTCGATGATGTGGCCCGTGGCATGCGGCTCAATGCTTGGCGGAAGCACGTTGAGCGAGTGCATGGCGTCGTTGAAGCGGTTGGTGTAGTACTGCGCCACTTCCATCGGCTCCAGCTGCTCGAGGCGTGCCTTCTTGGCAATCTTGTCCTCGCCCTCGTCGGCATCGTGCTCCAAGTGGCCCACGTCGGTGATGTTGCGCACGTAGCGAACCTTGTAGCCCAGGTGCTTCATGTAGCGGAAAACGAGGTCGAACGTGATGGCGGGGCGGGCGTGGCCCAGATGGGCGTCGCCGTAGACCGTAGGTCCGCACACATACATGCCGAGGTGTCCCTCGTGGATAGGCACGAACTCCTCTTTACGGCGCGAAAGCGTATTGTAGAGATATACTTTGTGTTCCATAAAATTAATGCGTTTTTGTGATTTCAAAGGCAAAGTTAGTGCAAGGCGAGAGAAAAACGGGAGAAAGGAGAACTTTTCTCCCGTTTTTCCGAGCCGCCGCCTAACTTGTCCGAAGGAAAAGTGTGCAAGGCGAGAGAAAAACGGGAGAAAGGAGAACTATTTCTGCTTATGGGGGGCGAAGACTCCTGTCTTCGCTTGTGTGAATATGTTAGGTGCGACTCAATTCGTTAAGCGCGGCGAGCGGCCTGAAAGGCCACCACTCGTAAGCCCAGGTCACGGCACGAAGTGACGCGGCCTGGGTTAAA
>CAVCAV010000192.1:0-5717 GCA_963600165.1 Christensenella sp. UBA1685
CGACCTCGCATGCGCGGCCCTTACCCACTCCATGGAGGCGACGTTTGAAACGTCGTGCTCTACACGGCAAATGCGGGCGCAAGCGCATGGGGGCGAAGTCTTCTGACTTAGCGCTCTACACGATTATACCTTACCTCGCGCAAGCGAGCTCGGGAGAGCTCGCCCCCATCGTTCGCTCAACCCGTGTAGAACGCGACGTTTCAAACGTCGCCTCCATAGAAGGCGCAGCCGTGTAGAGCGCGCCCCCATACGCTACGCCCCCATCAATCGCCCATCGCTCGCTAAACAGCAAAAGGGTGGCTCCAAAAAAGTTTTGGAACCACCCTTTCTATTGCAGGAGTGCATGTGTGTGTTACTTCACCGTGATGAGGAAGTAGTTCTTCTTGCCGCGCTGGACGAGGAGGTATTTGCCGTCGATGAGGTCGTCGGCAGTGATTTCGAGGTCGAAGGCGGAGAGCTTTTCTTTGTTGAGACTTACGCCACCGCCCTGCACGAGCTTGCGCATTTCGCCTTTCGAGGCAAAGCACTTGGTGGTTTCGGCAAAGAGGTCGACGGCTTTGGCGCCGAGCGCCTGGTCCTTGGAAACTTCAAACTGGGGAACGCCGTCGAAGACGCTGAGCAGCGTGGCTTCGTCGAGCTTGAGAAGGCTTTCCTTCGTGGCTTTTCCGAAGAGGATGTTGGAAGCCTCGAGCGCCATTTCGTAGTCCTCGCGGCTGTGGACCATGCAGGTCACTTCTTCGCCGAGCTTCTTCTGGAGCAGACGGCGTCCGGGGGCGGCACGGTGTTCGGCGATGAGGGCGTCTATCTCGTCGTGTTCGAGCGAGGTGAATATCTTGATGTAGCGTTCGGCCTCGTCGTCGCCTACGTTGAGCCAGAACTGGTAGAACTTGTAGGGCGTGGTGTAGCGGCGGTCGAGCCATACGTTGCCCTGCTCCGTCTTGCCGAACTTCTTGCCGTCGGCCTTCGTGATGAGCGGACAGGTGAGGGCGTAGGCGTCGGCTTCGGCGCCAAGGGTGCGGCGGATGAGTTCGGTACCCGTGGTGATGTTGCCCCACTGGTCGGAACCGCCCATCTGGAGCTTGCAGTTCTTCGTTTCGTAGAGGTGGAGGAAGTCGTAACCCTGCAGGAGCTGGTAGGTGAACTCGGTGAAGGAGAGTCCGTCGCGGGCTTCGCCGTTGAGACGTTTCTTTACGCTGTCCTTTGCCATCATGTAGTTGACGGTGATGTGCTTGCCGATGTCGCGGGCAAAGTCGAGGAAGGTGAAGTCCTTCATCCAGTCGTAGTTGTTGACCAGCTCGGCCGCATTGGGTGCGTCGGAGTCGAAGTCGAGGAAGTGGGAGAGTTGCTTTTTGATGCATGCCACGTTGTGGCGGAGCACCTCTTCCGTGAGCAGGTTGCGTTCGGCGCTCTTGCCTGAGGGATCGCCGATCATGCCCGTGGCGCCACCTACGAGTGCCAGCGGTTTGTGGCCGGCGCGCTGGAAGTGGCGGAGCATCATTACAGAACAAAGGTGGCCGATGTGCAGAGAGTCTGCCGTGGGGTCGATGCCCACGTAAGCCGTCACCATACCTTTGCTGAGGAGTTCATCTGTGCCCGGCATCATCTGGTGGAGCATACCGCGCCATTTGAGTTCTTCTACAAAATTCATCGAATGATATTAGTTGTAAAACAATAGAGTGCCACAAAGGTACGAAAAAAATGTGGCGAACTACATTTTGCGTTTTGTTGATTGCGAATTGCGGAACTTTTTGTCAGTGGGCTATGGGGGCGAGCTATGGGGGCGAACGATGGGGGCGATGTCTCCTGACTTCGCTTCGCCGCTTCCACGGACGTTCTTGCGCAGCTTCGCCCTCTATGGAGGCGACGTTTTAAACGTCGCGCTCTACACGGCGTTGAATGAGCGGCGATGCGAAGTCAGGAGACTTCGCCCCCATCGTTCGCCCTCATCGTTCGCTTAAAAGGCGCAAAGTATGACCTTTGGTAAAATAAATGCTTGAAATAAGCTGCGCTACATGCGCTGTACTACAGCATCTTAGTGCGATTCATAAATCTGCCAATTATAAACGAAAAAGTAAATGTTGCAACCCCGCAGCAGTGACTTCTCCCTTAAAAAGCGCGGCCCCGACAGCTTTTATATCTGTCGGGGCCGAATGGCTTTGGCCGCAGTCTTTGCGCTCACGCGCTACGGCCGTGGAAGGGACTTCGCTACCCGGTACGAATCCGCTTCCGATGATTCCTTAACAACCTTTTTACCCGGGTATAACCTTAAACCTAATACCTTATATATATGCGTAAATGTCTTTTCGTGGCAGAATGAATGTTCAGTTCCAACGGGGACGTGCCCTCCCGCCGGCTTTCGGGCGGTGCCACAAAGTGCTGTGGCAGAGGGGTGTCCATGGCGTTCGTGTCGTAGTGTTGGTTTGTGTGTTGAAGTGCGCCTGTGGGCTTGTGTGCCCGAGGAATGGGTGGGCATCATTCCGCTTCGCAGTTATCGGAACAGCGGCCCTTTGTTCAGTTTAGTTGATGTGCGGCTAATGGGGCTTTGAACGGACGGGACGGTTGTCCTTCGCGTTTTGCCTTTGGCCTGCAACGCGAACCGCCAGTGTTTCAACTTTGTTCAGCGGTTCTTGTTTCACACTGCAAAATTAGGGAACACCAAGCGCTTTGACCGCAAATATTCTTTCAAGAAGTGGCACTTTTCGGTCAATGCAACAATATTGTACCATTTTGAAACATTTCTTGCCCCATGGGGGCGAGGTGTAAATGTGCAAATGTGCGAATGTGCAAATGTGCAAATGAATTGCGCCTTTGTACCGCCTATGGAGGCGACGTTTAGAACGTCGCGTTCTACACGGGGCTTAGCCAATGTGTAAAGGTACAAATTGTCTACACGTTGTGATTACAACACCTTTACCCTTTGTCTTTTAAGCAAATGAAAGTATATTTGCACAAAAATTTTGCTTTTGTGGCTAATATGGCCCGAATATCCTACAAAAATCATCATAGCTTATGGAAAAACTTTACACATTGCTACGTGCAAGTGTCATTTCCGCACTTTTGCTCCTCTTGGGTGTGATGCCCTCGGCAGCGCAAATTTCGTTTACCGAAGACTTTAACTATTCCGAAGGTGAACTCAAAGCCCAGAGCGGCGGAAAATGGCAGCTGGCCAAAAGTTACTATTCCGCCAATCCTGTGCAAGTCATAGAAGGCGAACTCACCTACGACGGTTGTCCCCTTCCCGCCACGAAGAAAGTGGCTTCGCTCACCGCGCTCGACGGCAACGAAGGCGTATTCTGCCAGTTTACCGACGAGGACCGCGGCGCTACGGGCACCTTCTACTATGCCGCCCTCGTGCAGGTAGGCACCGTGCCCGAAACAAACTTCGCCTTCCTTTCCCTCGTGAACCTCACCAAGACGCAGACCTCCATTGCCACCAACACCATTCCCGGTGAGATGGGCCGCCTCTTCGTTTGTCCCGGAAGCAGCGAAAACACTTTCTGCTTTGGCGCAGCCTGTGCCGGCACGTCGCCCAAGGTGAAGAGCGCTGAACTCCAAACGGAAACGACCTACCTCGTCGTGGCCAAAATGGAACTCAACTACGACGGCTCCGAGGCCGACCGCATGACGCTCTACGTCAATCCTGCTTCTACCTCGGAAGAACCCGCCACGTCCGTCGGCGTTTCCACCAATGCCTACGGCCTGAGCAAGGGCTACGGTTGTAAGGCCGTCATGCTCAACCAGCAGCTCTCCTACGGTTATCGCAGCGGTCAGGTCTACGTGGGTGCACTCCGTGTGGCAGACAACTACGCAAACCTCTTCGCAGCCGGCGAAAAGCAGGAGCCCGAACTCACCGCTACCGAGCCCACCAGCTTCGACGGTTACCTCTTCCAGGGCATTTCCTACGAAGGAGAATTTACCTTGAAGGGCAAGAACCTCACTTCCGACGTCACCCTCTCGTGCGACCAGGCAGACCTCACCTTCGCCCGCACCACCATTCCCGCGGCAGAGGCCATGAGCGAAGAGGGCGCCAAGGTTGCCTATACCATCACCCCCAAAGAAAAGGTTGACAAACTGGTTTATGGCGAAATCACCCTCACCACAGAGGGCCTTACCGCCACGAAGAAAATCAACTGGATTGCCGCAAGTGCCGTCAGCGTAAGTTCGCTGAAGGAAATTCAGGACATCGACACGGAAGACGACGACTCCTACCTCTACACCGGAAAGGCACTCGTCACCTTTGTTGACACCACTGCTGCACACCATATATATTATATGCAGGACGAAGACGGAGCGCTCGTCGTTCGCGACGACTACGACTTCTTCTCATCCTTGAAGAAGGGCGACATTGAAAGAGGCGACAGCATCACCAACATGGTGCTCTTCTCAGTGCAGAGCAACAACGGCGTGAACTACGGCGAACTCCACTATGCCCCCGTCACCGTGCTCAGCAAGAAAAACGAAAAACTCCCCGACTACGTCACCGTGGCTGAACTGAAGGCCAACGCCGACAAGTATCTCAACCGCTACGTCGGTGTGCGCGACGTGACCATCTCTGCAACCGACGGCGCTACCCAGTTTACGGAAGACATGGCACTGCCCACCTTTGCCGACGTGAACGGTGAAAGCGGCAAGGTCGGCATTTTCAAGGGAACGTCCCTCATCGGCACCGCCATCCCCGCCGGCCAGGCATTCCTCAGCGGCATCTTCACGGCCATCAACGCTACGGACGGCCCTGTGGTGTCGCCCCGCGACGAGGTCGACATTGTGGACATTCCTTCCAAATTCGAGACCGAAATTGACGAAGAAGCCCTTGCAAAGGTTCGCGGCCAGGTGGGACAGACCACCACGCTTCCCGCCATTCACATCAATTCCTACGGGTCTACGCCCGTTACCGTGGAAGTTTCCGACGAATTGAAAGACGCATTCAGCCTTTCGCTCGCCACCATCCCCGCCGGTGCTTTTGTAGGCGACATCACCCTCACCTACACGCCCTCCAAGGTGGGCAAGGACGAAGGTTACCTCCTCTTCAAGCAAAACGGCGACGTAATCAGCTCCACGCGCATCGTAGCCATGGCCATCGATCCCAACGACCCGCCTGCAGTTTCCCTCTTCCCCGTTTCCTTCAAGACGTTCACCGCCCAAGTGGGCGAAGAAGTGAAAGACACCGTGAAGGTTACGCCCTACGGCATGCCCGACTCTATCAACGTGACGCTCACGCAGAGCGGCGACAACTTCTCCGTCAACACCGACCGGCTTGAAGCTACGGGCGAGCAGCTCCTCGTGGTGACCTTCCGTCCCACGGCAACGGGCACGTTCGAAGCCACGCTCACGCTGCGCAACGAATTCCTCGACCCCGTAGTGCTCCGTCTCGAAGGCACCACCATCAGCACCGGCATTGACGCCATAACTTCCGACGCCGAAGCAGCCGTAAGCATTTACGACGCCGCAGGCCGCCAGCTCCGACAGGCTACGGGCGCCACGCTCCGCAGCGCCATGCAGTCGCTTCCCGCAGGCACCTACATCGTACGCTACAACGGCGGACGCACGGTGAAGCTGAGCAAGTAAACGCAAAAAGAATCGGCGGATTCTTCAATGATATTTCTTTCTGTAATGTTAGAAAAATAACTTACACAAATTGCTAAGCGCGGCGAGCGGCCTGAAAGGCCACCACTCGTAAGCCCAGGTCACGGAACGAAGTGACGCGGCCTGGGTGTATG
>CAVCAV010000193.1:0-5616 GCA_963600165.1 Christensenella sp. UBA1685
GCGAACGATGAAGCGAACGATGGGGGCGAGCTCTCCCGAGCTCGCTTGCGCGACACACAACAATTGAAAAGAAAATAAAACGTTCAAAACATACAAAACAGGGCTACGCCCTCAAGCGGCGAAAAAGGCGTAGCCTTTCGTTTTGAAAGTTCACAAGCGTTCCACCTCAAACGCGAAGCCTTGTTTTACTGGTTTTAATCGTTTTATTTAAAAAAAATCAAAAGTGCATGTATACCGCCCATGCGACGTCAGGAGACGTCGCCCCCATCGTTCGCCCCCCATTATTTAAAACACACTACCATGAACTTTCTACGAAATCCCCTTATACTCCTTCTTCTGCTGCCGCTCACGCTCGCTGCACAGCGCGTCAACTGGGACAAGGACTGGCGCTTCGCACTCGCCGACTCCACCGCCATGGCCCGCAACGGCTACGACGACTCCCACTGGCGGCTGCTCAACCTCCCGCACGACTGGGCCATAGAGGGCGACTTCTCCGCCAGCAATCCCTCGGGTGCCGGCGGCGGCGCACTGCCCGGCGGCACGGCATGGTACCGCAAACATCTCGCCGTAGACCGGCTGAACAAAAGCACGGACCGCGTCTACATCCATTTCGACGGCGTGTACATGAACTCCACCGTCTACGTCAACGGCCACGCCCTCGGCACACGGCCCTACGGCTACTCGTCGTTCCGCTACGACCTCACGCCCTTTTTGCAAGAAGGCGACAATGTGGTGGCCGTGCGCGTGGACAACAGCGACCAGCCCAACAGCCGTTGGTACAGCGGTTGCGGCATCTACCGCCACGTGTGGATAGAACGCAAGGAAGCCGTGGCACTCGCCCACTGGGGCGTCTTTGTCAATCCGTTGCTGCAGAAAGACGGCCGCGCCCTCTTCACCGTGTTGGCCTATGTGGGCAACGAAACGGAGCACAACGCCAGCGTGAAACTCCAGCACACGCTCATCGGCCCCGACGGCGAAGCGCTAGGCAGCGTGCAGCAGTCGCTCCGCCTCAAGCCGCGCCAGACCGACGTGCAGAACGTGCAGTCCATCCAGCTGCGCCATCCGCAGGTGTGGGACATCGACCACCCCACGCTCTACAGCGTGCGCACAGACCTCATCCTCGACGGACACGTCGTTGACTCGCAAACCACCACAACGGGCGTTCGCGACTTCCGCTTCGATGCCGCCACGGGCTTCTGGCTCAACGGCCGCAACCTCAAGATCAACGGCACGTGCATGCACCACGACATGGGCTGCCTCGGCGCCGCGCTCAACGAAGACGCCATGCACCGCCAGCTGAAAATGCTAAAGGACATGGGTTGCAACGCCATCCGCTGCTCCCACAATCCGCCCGCGCCCGAACTGCTCGACATGTGCGACTCCATGGGCCTCATCGTCATGGACGAAGCCTTCGACATGTGGCGCAAGCGCAAAACGCAGAACGACTACGCCCGCTTCTTCGACAAATGGTACGAACGCGACCTCTCGGACCTCATCCGCCGCGACCGCAACCATCCTTCCATCTTCATGTGGAGCATAGGCAACGAGGTGTTGGAACAATGGTCGCAGGCCGATGCCGACACCATGTCGCTCGAACAGGCCAACCTGCTCCTCAACTTCGGCCACGACACTTCCACGCTGGCGAAAGAGGGCAAACGGAGCGTCAACTCCGTGCTCACCTCCCGTCTCGCAGAAATTGTGAAACTGCTCGACCCCACGCGCCCCGTCACGGCGGGATGCAACGAACCCGACCCCAACAATCATCTCTTCAAGAGCGGTTCGCTCGACATCATCGGCTTCAACTACCACGACCAGTATGTAGCCTCCGTGCCGGAGAATTTTCCGGGCAAACCTTTTCTGATGACGGAGAGCGTTTCGGCACTGCAAACGCGCGGCTACTACGTGATGCCGGCTGACTCTACCATCATCGCTCCGCGCGAATGGTGGATTCCCTACACCGACCCGACGTATATGTGTTCGGCTTACGACAACTGCCACGTCTCGTGGGGCGCCTCGCACGAGCACAACCTCGACGTGGTGAAACATACGCCCTGGTGTGCCGGCCAGTTCGTCTGGACGGGTTGGGACTACCTCGGCGAACCTACGCCCTACTCCTACCCTGCCCGCAGCAGCTACTTCGGCATCATCGACCTCGCAGGTTTCCCGAAGGACGTCTACTATCTCTACCAAAGCGAATGGACGGACAGCACGGTGCTGCACCTCTTTCCTCACTGGAACTGGATGGAGGGACAGGACGTGGACCTCTGCTGCTACTTCAACAACGCCGACGAGGTGGAACTCTTCGTCAACGGAAAGAGCCAGGGCGTACGCCGTAAGGCCGACGAGCACCAGTACCACGTGATGTGGCGCGTGCCTTTCGAGCCGGGCGAAGTGAAGGTGGTTTCGCGTCTCGCCGGACAGAAGGTGGCCGAACAGACCATCCGCACGGCAGGCGTTCCGCACCATCTGCGCCTCACGCCCGACCGCACGGCGCTCCTCCCCGACGGCCGCAGCACGGCATTCGTCAGCGTGGAAGTGGTGGACAAGGACGGCAACCTTTGTCCGCGTGCCGACGACGAGGTGTTCTTCTCCGTCAGCGGTGCCGCACGCATCATCGGCGTGGACAACGGCAGTCCCATCTCCACCGAGCGTTTCAAGGCCAACCACCGCAAGGCGTTCTTCGGCCGCTGCCTCGTTGTGGTGCAGAACGACGGCACATCAGGTCCCGTCAAGCTCTCCGCCCGCGGCTACGGACTGCCGGAGACAACGGTTACGCTGGAAGCGAAATAAACGAACGATGAAGCGAACGATGGAGGCGAGCTCTCCCGAGCTCGCTTGCGCGATACACAACAAATTGAAAGAAAATAAAACGTTCAAAACATATAAAACAGGGCTTAGCCCTTAAGCGGCGAAAAAGGCGTAGCCTTTCGTTTTGAAAGTTCACAAAAGTTCCACCTCAAAGGCGAAGCCTTGTTTTACTGGTTTTAATCGTTTTATTTTTAAAAACTCAAAAGCGAAGCATGTTATACCGCTCATGCGACGTCAGGAGACGTCGCCCCCATCGTTCGCTCATCGTTCGCCCCCAATTCCCACTCATCTTATTCCCCAACACATATGAAAACGAAACTCATTGCTGCTGCGCTCTCGCTGGCCTTCGTCACGGCATCGGCACAGACGCAGCCTCTCTACCTCAACCCCAAAGCTCCATTGGAAGACCGTGTGAACGATGCGCTCTCGCGCATGACGACGCACGAGAAAATACAGATTCTCCACGCACAAAGCAAATTCACCTCTGCCGGCGTGCCGCGCCTCGGCATCCGCCAGCTCATGATGAGCGACGGCCCTCACGGCGTACGTGCCGAAGTGGACTGGAACTCGTGGGGTTCGGCCAACTGGACAAACGACTCCATCGTGGCGTTCCCCTCGCTCACCTGCCTCGCCGCCACATGGAACCGCGACCTCAGCGCCCGCTACGGCAACTCGGTGAGCGAAGAGTTTGCCTTCCGTGCAAAGGACGTGCTGCTCGGCCCGGGCACCACCATTTGCCGTGTGCCGCTCAACGGACGCTCGTTTGAATACATGGGCGAAGACCCTTACCTCGCCGGCGAAATGGCAGTGCCTTACATCCAAGCGGCGCAGCACAACGGCGTGGCCTGTTGCCTGAAACACTTTGCACTGAACAACCAGGAGAAGGAACGCTTCACGGTGAACGTCCACGTGGGCGAACGTGCGCTGCGCGAAATCTATCTGCCGGCGTTCAAGAAGTGTGTTGATGCCGGCCTGTGGTCCATTATGGGTTCGTATCCCATCTGGAACGGCGAACACCTTTGCCACAACGACTCGCTGCTCAACAAGATTCTGAAAAAGGAATGGGGCTTCGACGGTTGCGTCATTTCGGACTGGGGCGGCACGCACGACACGTGGCAGGCGGCCCTCAACGGACTTGACATTGAGATGGGTACGGACACAAACGGCAAGACGGAGGACAACAGTCAGGGTTACAACACCTACCGCCTCGCCGACCCCTTCGAACGGCTCATCAACGAGGGCAAGATTCCCATGGAGGTGCTCAACGAGAAAGCGCGCCGCGTGCTGCGCCTCATTTTCCGCACGAGCATGAATCCCGACAAGGTCGTCGGTTCGCAGTGCTCGGAAGCGCACTATGCCACGTGCGAGGCCGTGGGCGAAGAGGGCGTGGTGCTGCTGAAGAATGCGCAGCAAATTCTGCCGCTGAAGGCGGAAAACTACAAGCGCATCCTCGTGGTGGGCGACAATGCCGTGCGCAACATGAGCGAAGGCGGCGGTTCGTCGGAACTGAAAACGAAGTGCGACATATCGCCGCTTGAAGGCTTGAAGGCGCTCTACGGCGACAAGATCGACTTTGCACAGGGCTACTACGCCGGCCGCGCGCTCTACGATGCGGTAGACTCGCTCGACCCCGCCAAACAGGCTCAGCTGAAAGCGGAGGCTTTGCAGAAAGCGAAAGATGCCGACCTCATCATCTTCATAGGCGGTCTGAACAAGAACCACCGTCAGGACTGCGAGAACGGCGACCGCGACAGTTACGACCTTTCCTACGGACAGAACGAGCTGATTGCGGAACTGGCGAAGGTGCAGAAGAACCTCATCGTCGTCACCTTCGGCGGCAACGCTTTTGCCACGCCTTGGATTGACAAGGCGAAGGCTATGGTGCACTGCTGGTATCTGGGTTCGATGTCGGGCACCACGCTGGCCAACGTGCTGAGCGGCCGTGTGAACCCGAGCGGCAAACTCCCCGTGACGTTTGCCAAGAAACAGACGGACTATCCCTGCTTCCAGTTCGGCCGCCGCGGCTATCCGGGCGAGAACGGCCACGTCTACTACGACGAGGGCATCTACGTGGGCTACCGCTGGTTCAACACGAAGCACGTGGCTCCGCAGTTTCCCTTCGGCTTCGGCCTCAGCTACACAACGTTCAAGTACGGCACGCCCGTGCTGTCGTCGCCCGTGCTCTCTGCCGACGGCACGTTGACGTTCACCATTCCCGTGACGAACACAGGCTCTGTGAAGGGCAAGGAAGTGGTGGAACTCTTCATCGGCGAGGACCGTCCCGTAGAAGAACGCCCTGCGAAGGAACTGAAGAACTTTGCGAAGGTGGAACTTGCTCCGGGCGAAACGAAGGACGTGACGTTCACCGTTTCTCCCTCCGACCTCGCCTACTGGTCCACCACCTCCCACTCCTTCACCGCCACGCCCGGCCGCTTCAAAGCCTACTTCTGCGCGAGCGAAACGGATGTGCGGGCAAGCGTGCCATTTTACTTTGAGAAATAGAAATAAGGGCGCGCTATGAGCGAACGATGGGGGTGAAGTCTCCTGACTTCGCGGTCTACACGGTTTGCGCCTTACTATGGGGGCGACGTTTGAAACGTCGCGTTCTACACGAACAAATACATGGCCCAATTCATGGCCATTCATGTTTTTCTTTTTGAACATGAATGCTCACGAATTGGGCCATGAATTTTTCATGAATACTTCTTCGCACTAGCGAGCTCGGGAGAGCTCGCCCCCATAGAGGGCGAAGCCGTGTAGAGCGCGACGTTTCAAACGTCGCCTCCATAGAGGGCGCAAGCCGCGCAA
>CAVCAV010000194.1:0-5581 GCA_963600165.1 Christensenella sp. UBA1685
AAGAGCACGAAGTTCGTGTAGAGCGCGACGTTTCAAACGTCGCCTCCATATGCGGTGCAAGGCGCAGCTCATTTGCACATTCGCATATTTGCACATTAGCGAAGCGTCGCCCCCAGATGCGGTGCAAGGCGCAACTCATTTGCACATTCGCATATTTGCACATTAGCGAAACGTCGCCTCCATATGCGGTGCAAGGCGCAGCTCATTTGCACATTCGCATATTTGCACATTAGCGAAGCGTCGCCCCCAGATGCGGTGCAAGGCGCAACTCATTTGCACATTCGCATATTTGCACATTAGCGAAACGTCGCCTCCATATGCGGTGCAAGGCGCAGCTCATTTGCACATTCGCATATTTGCACATTAGCGAAGCGTCGCCCCCAGATGCGGTGCAAGGCGCAACTCATTTGCACATTCGCATATTTGCACATTAGCGAAACGTCGCCTCCATATGCGGTGCAAGGCGCAGCTCATTTGCACATTCGCATATTTGCACATTAGCGAAGCGTCGCCCCCAGATGCGGTGCAAGGCGCAACTCATTTGCACATTCGCATATTTGCACATTAGCGAAACGTCGCCTCCATATGCGGTGCAAGGCGCAGCTCATTTGCACATTCGCATATTTGCACATTAGCGAAGCGTCGCCCCCAGATGCGGTGCAAGGCGCAACTCATTTGCACATTCGCATATTTGCACATTTGCACATCCGCGCAGCGAAGCGTCGCCCTCACCTACTCCTTCTCATACCCTGGGTTCTGCTTGAGGCGCGGGTTGAGGTCGATGCACTTTTGGGGAATGGGGAAGACGGTGGTGTAGCCGTTGGCTTCGTCGTCGAGGGGTACGCGGATGTCGTAGGACTGGTTGTAGACGCCGAAGCGGACGAGGTCGTTGCGGCGCCATCCTTCCCACACGAGTTCGAGGAGGCGTTCGGTGAGGATGTTGTCGAGCGTGGCCTCGCGCGGCGGCATGCCCACGCGCTGGCGCACGGCATTGAGTTCAACTGATCCGTCTTCGCCGTTGCGCACTTTGGCTTCGGCTTTCATCAGGAGCGCGTCGGCATAGCGGAAGAGCACAATGTCGTTGTCGGGCTGGCGGCCGTCGGAGTAGGCCGTGCGGTCCACCTCGTACTTGAACTGGCGCGCGCCCGCCGTTTGCTTGTAGGGACTTGCCGTGAGGTTGAGTTGCAGTTCGAGCGGATGGTAAACGAGGGGTGTGCCGTCGTCGAGCATCACCTTTGCTCCGTCCACCCACACCGTGTCGGCGTAGAAGTTGAGACGGAAGCGGGCATCTTCGTGGTCGGTGCCGTAGCCGTTGGCGCATACGGTGCTCAACGTGGCGCACGTGCCGTTTTCCGACGAACCCCCGTAGGCTCCGCCGTGCTTGTAGTGGCGCGAGCGGAAGAGGTAGTGGTACTGGCTGGCGTAGAGCTGCTTGTCGAGCGGAATGGTGAAGATGTTTTCGGGCGAGGTCTCGTTGTGGACGGCAAAGTTGGAGGCGTAGTCGGTTGCGAGCGAGTAGCCGTCGGCAGCGAGTTGGTCGCAGTAGTAGATACACGTCTGCCAGGCGTTCATCTCTTTGCCGTCCACCTCAAAGGTGATGTCCTTTCCCGAAGGCTGGTGGCCGTCGGTCCAGTCGTCGTGGGTGTAGATTTCGGCATTGAGCGCCAGTTTTGCCAACAGGAAGTGGACCACGGGAGCCGTGACGCGTCCGTAGCAGTTGCCCATCAGGTTGCTGTGACCCGTGGGGAGGTCGGGCAGCGCCGCCTGCAGTTCGTACACAATGAAGCGGAACATTTCGCTCCGTTTGCTTTGCACGGTCTGGTCGAGTCCGCCGGTGCCGTCCTCCATGGGCACGGAACCGAAGAGGTCCATGGCGTAGAAGTGGTAGAGGGCGCGTATGGCACGCACTTCTGCCGTGTAGCTGCGGTACTGGGCTTCGGTGAGGAGGTGGCGGTGGCGGTCTATGGCGTCGAGCGACTCGTTGCTGAGCACGATGACCTTGTAGAGATATTTCCACACGGCATAGAGCGAGGTGTCGTCGGCATTCCAGCGGTGGAGGTAGAGGTTTTCCCAAAATCCGCCGTCGTACCAGTCGCCGCCGCGTATGGGTATCATGGCTTCGTCGGTGGTGAGGGTGTTGTAGTCCCAAATGCCGCGGCAGGTGCCTTGGAGTCCTTCGCTTTCGTTTTGGCTGCCGGTGTAGTTGTAGAGCGAGGCCACGGCGTTGGTGTAGAGGCTCGAGGCGTCGGTGTAGATGTCGTCGGCGTCGACCTGGTCCTTGAAGGTTTCGTCGAGGCAGGAGGTGAGGGAGAGAAGGGGAAATATGAGAAGCAGTATGCGTTTCATAAGGAGAAGGTGGGTTGTGGTTGGAAGGTGTGAGGATGGGAGGCGAACAATCTATGGGGGCGAAGTCTCCCGAGCTCGCTTGTGCGGCTTGTGCCGCATATGGAGGCGACGTTTGAAACGTCGCTTAAAATTTGATGTGCCGTGTAGAGCGCGAAGTCGGGAGACTTCGCCCCCCATACGCTTGCGCCCTCAAAACATCGCACAAACGCCGTGAAGAGCACGAAGTTCGTGTAGAGCGCGACGTTTCAAACGTCGCCTCCATATGCGGGTGCAAGGCGCAGCTCATTTGCACATTTGCATATTTGCACATTTGCACATTCGCGCAGCGACGCTTCGCCCCCATCGTTCATCAGAACTGCACGCTGAGTCCTACGGAGTAAGTGCGGTAGAGGGGATAGGTGCGCTTGTCGTCAATGCCGAGGGTGGAGTTGACCACGTAGCTGTTTATCATGGGGGTGAGTCCGCTGTAGGAAGAGATGGTGCCGAGGTTGCTCACGCTGCAGGAGAGACGGAGCGAGCGCACCACCCTGGAGCGGAGGGGAACGTCGTAGCCGAGCGTGAGATTCTCGAAGTTGAGGTAGTTGCCGCTCTCGAGCCAATAGTCGCTGACGCGCTGGTCAACGATGTTCTTCTCTGGAGCGTCGGCGAGCACGTTGTAGTCCGGAAAACTCGACATGTTGGTAAACGCGAGGCCCGTGCCGTTGAATATCTTGTGGCCGAAAGCGCCGTTCATCTGAAGCGAGACGTAGAAGTCGCGGTAGCGGAAACTGATGTTCGAGCCGAGCGTCACCTTCGGCGTGGCCTGACCGGCCACGTAGCGGTCGCCGCCGTCGCTGAGGTCTACGGTGCCGTCGCCGTTGAGGTCTTCTATGTCGTATTTGTAATGGCCGTTCTCGTCGAGCACAAGGCCGCGGCAGTGGGGGAGGTAGAACACGCCTAGGGGTTGGCCCACTATTTGGTACACCACGTTGTTGTCGCCGCCGTGCTGTCCGGCTCCGACAAGGGTGCCGATGGCGGTGACGGGAGCGGCGGACATGGCCGAACCCTGGTAGTCGCCGCTGAGCGAGAGGAGTTTGTTTTTCTGAAAGGAGAGATTGACGTTGACGTTGAGTTCCATGTCCTTCCGCTGAAGGGGCGTGAAGAGCAGGCCGAGTTCCCAACCGCTGTTGCTCATGGAGCCTATGTTGGCGAGGAGCTTGTCGAAGGCGAAGGGCGGCACGGGCACGTCGTAGTCGTAGAGCATATCGGTGGTGAGCGAGTGGTAGTACTCGGCACTGAGCACCACGCGGTTTTTCCAAAGTCCGAGGTCGAGACCTACGTTCCACGTGGTTTTCGTTTCCCACTTCAGGTAGGGATTGGTGTTGCGCACACGGCCGAGGGTGACGGTGGGGGCGTTGTTGACGGGCACCACACCGGTTTGGCGGGCGGTGTTGCGAGAGGTGTAGGCCGATATGCCGCCGAGGTTGCCGCTCTGTCCCCACCCTGCCCTAAGCTTCAGGAGAGAAACAGGACGCACGCCTCTCATGAAGGCTTCGTCTTTCACGTTCCAGCTTGCGGAGAGCGAGGGAAAGAGTCCCCACGTCTGGTTCTTTCCCACCATGGACGAACCGTCGGCACGGAGAGAGGCGTTGAATGCATAGCGCGAGCGCAAGGTGTAGCTGGCGTTGCCCATGACGGACGCGAGGGAACGCTCTTCGTAGGTACTGCCCGTGGCGCCGTAGGGTCGTGAGGCAGTGGCGCCGATGTTGTCGTAGCCGAAGAGGTTGGTGGGTATGCCTTTGGCCTGTACCCAAAAGGCGGTTTCCACACGTTTCTGGTATTCGGCACTGGCATGTACCTCCAGGCGGTGCTGGCCCCAGGTGTGGGCATAGTTGGCGGCTATGTTGCCCAGCCCTTCTTCTTTCTTGGTTTCGCCACGGTACACGTTGCCCTGTGCCCACACGTAGGTGGGGCAGAACTGTGCATTCTCGGAAGAGGTGTGGGAAAAGGAACCGAAGGCCGACACGCTGAAGTCGGCGGTAAAAGCGTAGGAGAGGCGCAGGTGGGCGTCGAAGTTGAGTTCCTTGGTGTCGTTTTTTTCCGAAAGGAGAACGACGGGCGGATTGATTTCGGATGCGGCTTCGTTTTTCGACCAATTGCCGTTGGCGTCGCGCCCTTCGGGGAAGGTGGGGTTCTGGCAGGCGGCGGAGTAGAAGAGCATCTGCGTGTCGAAGATGTCGTGGTTCTTGAACGAAGAGCCGAACACGCCGAAGTCGGCCGTCAGCTTGTTGCCGAAGGCTTTCTGCGTGAGGTCGGCTTTCACCACGAGGTTGCTGTAGTCCTTCGTGCGGATGATGGTGTTGTGGTCCACGAAGCCGAGCGAGGCGCGGTAGTTGGAGGTTTCGTTGCCTCCGCTGAAGGCGATGTAGTGGTTCTGCACAAAGCCGGTGTGCGTGATGGCATCGTAGAAGTCGGTGTCGTAGCCTTTGTCGTTGCAGAAAACACCGAGCGAAGAGGCGGTCTTGCGGTAGTCGGCAGCGGAGAGCATGTCGAGGTGGCGGTACATCGACTCTACGCCGACATTGCCTTCGTAGGAGATGCGAAAGCCGTTGCCGGTGCCTTTTTTCGTGCGCACTTCAATGACGCCGGAAGCGCCTCGGGCACCGTAGATGGAGGTTTCGGAAGCGTTCTTGAGGATGTTGAAACTCTCGATGTCGGCAGGATAGATGGTGGAGAGCGTGGTGATGTCGGACGCCACGCCGTCGATGATGACGAGGGGGTCGTTGCCGCCCATGATGGACGTGGTGCCGCGCACGCGCACGCTGTTGAGCATGGCCATGCGGTCGAGGCCGTTGGAGGTGACGTTCACACCGGCTGTCTGTCCGTTCAACACGTCGAGGGCATTCTTTAGTGCACCTTTGTCGATGTGGGGCTGAACGAGCGTTTCGTTCCTGAGCGACGGAATCTGCAGCGAGTCTGTTGGGTTCTCGGATAAATGGGTTTGCGCATCTGCCGCAACGGGCAGGGCCAAAAGGGCCGGAATGAGTGCGCAAGCGGTTTTAGTGTAAGCCATCGGCTTGCTGTTAGGTTTGTAAAACAGGTTGTAAGGAAAGTAAGGATGGCCAAAGGTAAGGTTTTATTGGGCAAAACGTGGGCTTCATGCGCAGCAAACTGCGTTTTTCATCAAAAGTTAGGAGCATGGGCGAACGATGGGGGCGAACGATGGGGGCGAACGATGGGGGCGAAGTCTCCTGAC
>CAVCAV010000195.1:0-1324 GCA_963600165.1 Christensenella sp. UBA1685
CGTCGCGCTCTACACGAACATCAAAAGAAGTTTGAGGGCGTTAGCGCATGGGGACGAAGTCTCCTGACTTCGCTTCGCCGTGTAGAACGCGACGTTTCAAACGTCGCCTCCATAGAGGGCGCACACGCCGCGCAGTTTGTTTGCACATTCGCGCAGCGTCGTTCGCTTTATTCCGCCCCAAGAAACTCAAGCAGGCGCTTCACGCTCTCTTCGAGCGGGAGGCGTGAGGTGTCGAGCGTGAGGGCGGGGTGGGCAGGGGCTTCGAAGGGAGCGGAGATGCCGGTGAAGTTTTTCACCTCGCCGCGGCGGGCACGGGCGTAGAGCCCCTTCACGTCGCGGCGTTCGCACTCTTCGAGGGGGGTGGAAATGTAAATCTCCTTGAAGTCGTCCTTGCCGATGATGTCCTGCGCCATTTGGCGGATTTCCTCCGTGGGGGAGATGAAGGCGGCAATGGTGATGATGCCCGTGTCGACGAAGAGTTTTCCCACTTCGGCAATGCGGCGTATGTTTTCGCGGCGGTCTTCGGCGGAGAAACCGAGGTTGGAGTTGATGCCCGAACGTATGTTGTCGCCGTCGAGAATGCGGCAGAGGAGTCCGCGCTGCTGCAGTTCGCGTTCGAGGGCGATGGCCACGGTGCTCTTGCCCGAACCGCTGAGGCCGGTGAACCAGAGCATCACGCCTTTCTGGTGCAGAAGGGCTTCTTTGTCGGCGCGCTGGAGCATGCGGTCGAACACGGGGTAGATGTTGTTTGCGTTTCCGTTTGTCATGGAACTGTGGGTATGGATGGTTTGAAAGGCAAAGTTAACGTATTATTCCGAATTCGGCTCCCCCTTCCGTCGTTTGCTCTCCTTTTGTGAACGGATGCAAAAAACTTTCTACGAGCCCAACGCTTTGGGGAGGCATGGAGTTTTTACGGCGTGCCTTGGTGTGAACGATAGATGCGCACGGTGGGGGAGACGCAAGCGAATGTGCAAATATGCAAATGTGCAAATGTGCTGCGCGGCATGGTGGCGCAAGCGTATGGGGGCGCAAGCGCATGGGGGCGAAGTCCCCTGACTTCGCTTTGCCGCTTATACTACTTCGTGTAGAACGCGACGATTCAATCGTCGCCCCCATAGAGGCGCATATTGCCGCGCAAGCGAAGTCAGGAGACTTCGCCCCCATCGTTCGTTTACGCGCGCGCGTATACACCGAAGTTTGTGCAAACTGCCGTCAGCTGTCAGCCTCCCGCCGTTGCCGCTGACGAATTTTTCTATGTCGTTGACGATTTTTTTTCTGCGGGTGAAGGCTGACAGCAGTTTGCACAAACTTCGGTGTATACGCG
>CAVCAV010000195.1:1334-3533 GCA_963600165.1 Christensenella sp. UBA1685
GTATACGCGCGCGTGGCCTCACAGAGGCTTTCTCGTGCTTCGCATCCATTTTACGAACAAACTTATGACGCGCAGCACGCAAAACCGTCCGTGACCGTGACGGTTACATGCCGACGTGGCGGAGCAGACGTTCCACGCGCTGGCGGTAGAGATGCGGGAAGAACTTGTAGCTGCGGGCATGCGGTGCGCCCGGCACAATCCAAAGGTCGAAACGGGTGGGGCAAGCTGCCGCCAGTTCGCGGCCCATTGCCGTAGGCACAAAGTCGTCAGCACTGCCGTGGATGAAGAGCACAGGACGCGTGGCCTTCTTCACCTGATTGAGCGCCGAGGCTTCGCCGAAGTTCCAGCCGTAGCGCACATCGCATAGCGCAGAGGCTGCGGGAATCAGCGGCCAGCGCGGCAAACCGAAACGCTCCTTCAGTTCCTTCGTGAACTGAGCGTCGACCGAAGTGTAGCCGCAGTCGTCGACGTAAGCCCGCACGAATGGCGGCACATCGGCGTCGCCGCTCACCATGAGCGTAGTGGCAGCGCCCATCGACACCCCGTGGACCACCGCCAGCACCGAGTCGCCCACAAGGCGCGGAAGTTGGGCCACCCATCTCTCCACGTCGAGACGGTCCAGCCATCCCATGCGCACATGGTCGCCGGCGGAGAGTCCGGCGCTGTGGAGGTCGGGCACAAGCACGTTGGCCGAGAGCGAGTCGGCATACATCCGTGCCAGCTGCATCATGCGCACGTTGCAGTCGGTGTAGCCGTGCACGAGCACCGCCGTGCGGCGTGTGGGACGCGGTGCGCGGATGAGCACGGCGTGGAGGCGCGTGCCGTCGGCTCCCGCCATACGGAGGTCGGTCCAGTTGCGGGCGGTCTGCAGCGAGTCGCGCCAACGGATGAGTCCGGGATAGAGCGAGTCCATCTCCGTCCATGCCTGCGTGAGGTTTCTGCTGCGCGGTTGCGCATCGAGGGCATAGCCCAAAAGGTAGTTGGCACCTCCGGCCGTGGCAAGCAGCAACACGAGTGCCGCTATACCCGCCGTCCATGCCGTGCGCCGAAGGAGGCGGCTGCGTAGAGTTGAGTTGGTGATCATGATGTGTAAATGTGCAAATGTGCAGATGTGCAAATGTGCAAATGAAGGATGCCTTGTGCGCGATGTGCGCCCTCTATGGAGGCGACGTTTGAAACGTCGCGCTCTACACGGCATATGATTGCAAAATGAGAGCGTTAGCGCATGGGGACGAAGTCTCCAGACTTCGCTTCGCCGCATAGAACGCGACGATTCAATCGTCGCCCCCATAGAGGGCGCATATGCCGCGCAGCTCATTTACACATTCGCGAAGCGTCGCCCCCATAGTTAAACCCCATCGCCGTTTGGCAGTCTGCTCCATATAGACTAACTTCGCCGTGCATTATTGCACAAAAAACGTTTTTTGCTATGAACAGACTTTCCCTTCTCCTCACCTTCCTTCTTGCCTGGCTTGCGCCCGAAGTTTCTGCGCAGACTTCCGACTCGGCGCTCACCCGTGTGGTCATCGAAACCACCAAGGGCAACATCGTGGCAGAACTCTTCAACGACACGCCCATTCATCGCGACAATTTTCTTGAGAAAGCCGACCGCCACCTCTACGACGGCGTGCTTTTCCACCGCGTGATCCCCGCCTTCATGATTCAGGCGGGCGACAGCGCGAGCCGCAGTGCCAAGCCCGGCGAACTCCTCGGCGAAACGAAGGAGAGCAAGAGTTTGCCCGCCGAGTTCCGTTTTCCCACCCATTACCACCAGGCCGGCGCCCTCTGCATGGCGCGCGAGGGCGACGAGGACAATCCGCAGCGCGAATCGTCGTCGTGGCAGTTCTACATCGTCACGGGAAACACCTTCACGGAAGCTTCGCTCGACAAGGTGCAGCAACGCCTCGACCGCGAAACGGGCGGCACGGTGAAGTTCACGCCCGAAATACGCCAGACGTATCTCACGCACGGCGGCGCACCCCATCTCGACGGCACCTACACCGTGTTCGGACAAGTGGTGAGCGGCTACGACGTGATGGACGAAATACAGTTTTCCGAACGCGACGCCAACAACCGTCCGCTCGAGGACATCCGCATCATCAGCGTGCATAGGGAGGAATAATAATGTGCAAATATGCAAATGTGCAAATGTGGAGTGCTTTGCGTGCGCCCTCTATGGAGGCGACGTTTGAAACGTCG
>CAVCAV010000195.1:4006-5489 GCA_963600165.1 Christensenella sp. UBA1685
TTCAAATTTTGAGAGTGACATGAGCGGTTGTTTGTTTCGTTGTTAGTAATGTGTAAGAAATAAGCCGTGTAGTTTCCATCGCCGCGCAAAACCCCACTGAAGGAAATTGCGTAACTTGTTATATATTTATGGTTGTTTAGCGCCTGCGAAGTTACGCTTTGCCGCACAAAAGGCAAAACTTCGGCGTATCTATTGCCCCGCAGCGCCACCCGCGCCGCAAAACTCACGTGTTCCAGACCTGCATTTCCGAAAAAAAACATAACTTTGCCGTGCCGTCATACATCCAGTGCGACGGTAGCCGGTAAGCATACCCCCGAGGAACATGCTTGCCGCACCGAAAAACAAACGGCAGAAGGCGGTACCGTATATCTTTAATGTCTTCCTTCCGCCACCTCCAAAGCGTTTGACAGACGCTTTGGAACAAAACAAATTCATAGCATACGTAAAAAGAAAAATGACTGAAAACTATAGTCTGAGTCACCTCAAGGAACTTGAGGCCGAATCCATACACATCATCCGTGAAGTAGCCGCCGAGTTTGAAAACCCCGTCATGCTCTACAGCATCGGCAAGGATTCCAGCGTAATGGTACGTCTGGCAGAAAAAGCCTTCGCACCCGGCCGTCCCCCCTTCCCCCTCATGCACATCGACTCCAAGTGGAAATTCAAGGAAATGCTCACTTTCCGCGACTGGTATGCCAAGGAACACGGATGGAACCTCATCGTGGAAAGCAACATGGAAGCCTTCAATGCCGGCGTGGGTCCGTTTACCCACGGCTCGAAGGTCCACACCGACCTCATGAAAACCCAGGCCCTGCTCCATGCCCTCGACAAGCACAAGTTCGACGCCGCTTTCGGCGGAGCACGACGCGACGAGGAGAAAAGCCGTGCCAAAGAGCGCATCTTCTCCTTCCGCGACCAGTTCCACCAGTGGGACCCCAAGAACCAGCGCCCCGAGCTTTGGGACATCTACAACGCCCGTGTGCACAAAGGCGAAAGCATCCGCGTGTTCCCCCTTTCCAACTGGACAGAACTCGACATATGGCAATACATACGTCTCGAAAACATCCCCATCGTGCCCCTCTACTATGCCAAGGAGCGTCCCACGGTGGAAATTGACGGACAGCTCATCATGCCCGACGACGACCGTCTGCCCGAACAGTACCGCGACCAGATAAAAATGCGCAAAATACGCTTCCGCACCCTCGGATGCTGGCCCCTCACCGGTGCCATCGAAAGCGAAGCCGACACGATTGAAAAAATCGTGGAAGAAATGATGACCACCACCAAGAGCGAACGCACCACGCGCGTCATCGACTTCGACCAGGAAGCTTCCATGGAACAGAAGAAACGCGAAGGGTATTTCTAACGTAGAAATATTCAAAAAAAACAATTTGCCCAATATTGTAAAGTCGTATAGCGCGGCGAGCGGCCTGAAAGGCCAGCACAACATAGCCCAGGGCAAGCGAAGCGACACCCTGGGTTA
>CAVCAV010000196.1:0-5484 GCA_963600165.1 Christensenella sp. UBA1685
CGGCCCTTACACGCGCTATGGAGGCGACGATTGAATCGTCGCGCTCTACACGGCTTTTACAAGCCGTATAGAGGGCAGAAGCAAATAAAACTTTCAAAACAAACAAAACGGGCTTCGCTTTTAGCGAACTGTAAAACAACTTTCAAAACAATAGGCTTCGCCTTTATCGCCGATGGTGAGCGATTTGTTTTGTATGTTGTTCTTTACATGGCGCAACTTGTTTTGTTTGTTTTGAAAGTTTTATTTTCTTTGACTCGTGTAGAGCGCGACGATTTAATCGTCGCCCCCATGGCGCGTGTAAGGGCCGCGCAAGCGACGTCAGGAGACGTCGCCCCCATCGTTTGCCCCATAGGCTCGTATAAAAACAAAAAAACAGAAAGAGAGCGGTTTGCCGCTTCTTCCTGAATCTACAATTGTGATGGTTCCGTTTTTGAATTAGGCGCGTGCGCAATGGGCTTCTTTCTTCAACATGTTGAGCTGGCGGCGAAGGTCCTGACACTTCGTTCCGTTGCCCATAGCCTGATAGCGGCGGATGCTGTACTCAAGCATCAAAATCGCGTCAATTGCATTGTTTGTCATTGTGTTGTCGTCTTTTGTGGCTGCCGCGTTTCGGCAACCGAGTTTAGTTAATCTGTTTCTTTAATACGCTGCAAAGGTAGGCAACGAATGCTACAGAATCCAAACAATGTGGCTAAAAAGCTATTTCAACACGGCCTTTTTTGCAGTTTCCCGTTGCCACTGACACTTGCTCTTGGCAAAACAAGATGTACGTTTTGCTACCTCTGAGTTGGCAAAACAGTAGTTCAGGAAGGCTTTGAGTGGGCTCCCGAGGGTAAAAACACAGGAAAAACAGGCCTTGGACGGCCTTGCCGTTCGTTTACGTTCCAATCTTTTTGTAAGTTTGTAAGACGCTACGGACGCGGGATACGCTCCTATGTCGTGGCGCATTTCTAACTCATCGTACTAACCTACTCAAAAAGACAAAGGACATGAAATCTGAACGAATAGAAATCAATTACAAAAGTTTGACCAAGGACGAGCTTCAGGCCGGCGACCGCGCACTGGTCGATGCGGCTTGCGAAGCCACTTATACGAGCTATGCTCCTTATTCCAACTTCAAGGTGGGGGCAGCCGTGCTGCTCGACAACGGACAAATCGTGAAGGGCAGCAATCAGGAAAATGCCGCTTTCGGTGCCGGAACGTGCGCCGAGCGTTGCGCACTCTTCTATGCCCACGCACAGTGGCCTGAGAGCAAGGTGAAGGCCATCGCCATTTCGGCGCGCGGTGTGACGGACGAATATCTCGAACAACCCATCTCGCCCTGTGGCGTTTGCCGTCAGGCACTGATAGAGGCCCAGAAGCGTGCGGGCGCTCCTTTGCGTGTGTTGCTCGTGGGCCGCGACAAGGTGTTTGCCGTTGACTCCGTGAGCGACCTGCTCCCCTTCCAGTTCGACGAAATTGTGTAGCACCGCACATTCATTGCTGCATCCGCAAAAAACAAATCCCCTGACCGTAACGTTCTTCGTTGGGCCAGGGGATTTCCCTTATGTAACACAATAAATAGTGTTTTACTTGATGATGTCGAGGTCTTTGAACACCTTGGTAAGAGCAGCTACGGCGCGGTCCACTTGTTCTTTGGTGTGGGTGGCCATGAGCGCTACGCGTACGAGGGTGTCCTTGGGTGCGCATGCAGGGGGAATGACGGGGTTGATGAACACACCTGCGTCGAATGCACGTGCCGTGGCCACGAAGGTCTTTTCGGTGTCGCGTACGTAAAGGGGAATGATGGGCGACTCGGTTTCGCCAATTTCAAATCCGGCTTCCTTGAAGCGCTTGAGTGCGTAGCGCGTCACGTCCCAGAGAGCTTCGATGCGTTCGGGCTCGTTCTGGATGATGTGGAGCGCTTCCATGGCGCAAGCCGTTGCGGCAGGCGTGTTGGAGGCCGAGAAGATGTAGGTGCGTGAGTTGTGGCGAAGCCAGTTGATGATGGTTTCGTCGGCAGCGATGAAGCCGCCGATGGAAGCGAGCGACTTGCTGAAGGTACCCATGATGAGGTCCACTTCATCGGTAAGGCCGAAGTGGTCGCATACGCCGCGTCCCTGACGGCCGAACACACCGAGGCCGTGTGCTTCGTCGACCATGATGGTGGCGTTGTACTTGTGCTTGAGCTTTACGATTTCGGGCAGGTTGGCGAGGTCGCCTTCCATGGAGAACACGCCGTCAACAACGATAAGCTTCACGGCTTCGGGGGCGCACTTCTGGAGCTGGCGCTCGAGGTCGGCCATGTCGTTGTGCTTGTACTTGAGGCAGGTGGAGAACGACAAACGGCGTCCGTCTACAATGGAGGCGTGGTCGCGGTCGTCGCAGATGATGTAGTCCTCACGGCCGGTAAGGCAGGCAATCACGCCGGAGTTTACCGTAAAGCCGGTGGAGAAGCAAAGCGCGTCTTCCTTACCTACGAAGGTGGCAAGTTCCTTTTCAAGTTTGACGTGGAGGTCAAGCGTACCGTTGAGGAAGCGTGAGCCTGCGCAGCCCGAACCGTACTTCTTCAAAGCTTCGATTCCGGCGTTGATGATGCGCTCGTCGCCCGTGAGGCCGGTGTAGGCATTTGAGCCAAACATGAGGACGTGGTGTCCGCCCATTTCAACTTCAGTGCCTTGCTTGCCTTCAATCTGACGGAAGTAAGGGTAAACTCCTTTGGCAATGTATTGCTGGGGGAGTGTGTACTTTGCTAATCTGTCTTGTAGAATTCCCATATGGATTTTTGTTCAAGGAGCTTCGTTGCCTTTCAGGGAAGAAGGGTAGGGAAGTGCTCCGTATGGTTTTGTTCAACGTAGTGGGGCAAAAAACGGTGCGCAGTCCGTTGCGGTGTATGCGCACACTATGCCCTATGCGACTGCAAAGATAGTCATTTAATCTAATTTGCACCTTTATGTGAAAAAGAAATGCACGTTTTACCCTAAAAGTGTGCCAAATTGGCCTTGAAGAGGCTTTTTGAGCTTACATTTTTATTACAAAATAGGCGGTCCAATTAGATGTACTGGTCTTTGGTTAAATATTGGGGTTCGCTATTAGGCCGTCTGCAATCAAATACGAAACTTCGTGTCCTAAAGCGTTAAGTAGGCTGATTCGCTTTGAAAAACGGGTACATAAAAATTGGACGGCATAGATACAAAACAGAACCCCGCACCAAACGGGCTGATGCGGGGTTCTATATGGAAAAACTGTCGTCTCTTTAAAGCTTCACCTTAAGGCTTGCTTTCGTGAGATAGACGATGAGAAGCACGTAGGCAAGGAGCGAGACGTACTGGGCATAAGGTGTGCTGAGATAAGCGGCAGAGGCGAAGTTGAGTCCGCCGAACTGCATGCCTGCGCTTACTACGCCCATGAGTGCACCGCCGGCAATGAAGCCCGAGGCAAGGAGCGTGCCTTTCTCGTTGCGTGTCTGGTTGAGCGCCGTGTCGGTGGAACGGCTGTTGACGTACCAGTTTACCAAGCCGCCGATGATGAGCGGAAGGTTGAGCTGGAGAGGGATGAACATGCCGAGGGCGAAGGCCAGGGCCGAAACCCCGCAGAACGTGAGCACGATGGAGATGAGGGCACCGATACCGTAGAGCAACCAGGGTGCGCCCTGTCCGCTCATGAGGGGTTCGATGACGGCTGCCATGGCGCGTGCCTGGGGGGCTGCCATCACGTCGCTGTTGTCGGGGGTGAAACCGTAGGCCTTGTTGAGAATCATGATGACGCCGCCCACGGTAGCTGCCGAAACGAGGATGCCGAGGAACTTGAACGTCTGCTGCTTCTGCGGCGTGGAACCGAGCCAGTAGCCAATCTTAAGGTCGGTGATGAAGGCACCGGCCGAGGAGAGTGCCGTGCAGACCACGCCGCCCATGATGAGTGCGGCTACCATGCCGCCTGTACCCTTGAGGCCTACGCACACCATGATGATGGACGAAAGGATGAGGGTCATGAGGGTCATGCCGCTCACGGGGTTTGAACCTACAATGGCAATGGCATTGGCGGCCACCGTGGTGAAGAGGAAGGCGATGACTGCCACGATGACGATGCCCACGATGGTGAAGAGCCAGTTGCCGTTCATCACGTCGAAGTAGAAGAAGAGGGTGGTGACGATGATGGTGAGCAGCGAACCGAAGGCAATGATTTTCATGGAGAGGTCCTTCTGCGTGCGCACTTCGGTGGCGGAATCGTTCTGGCCTTTTTTGAAAATCTGTCCTACGAGGCTAAAGGCGCTGCGGATGACGCCCCATGAACGTATCACGCCGATGATGCCTGCCATGGCAATGCCGCCGATGCCGATGCTCTTGGCATAGCCGAAGAGTTCTTCTGCGCTGGCGGAACCTGCCAATAGGGCGGGGGCGCCGTTGGCGGCAATGTTGAGGTCGGGCCAGATGAGGGCGATGCCGGGAACGATTACCCACCAAACGGCTACGGAGCCGAAGCAGATGATGGCGGCGTATTTAAGGCCTACAATGTAACCCATACCCAAAAGGGCGGCGCTGGTGTTGACGCTGAACACGAGTTTCGTCTTGTCGGCAATCGTCACGCCGAGGTCGCAGCAGCGCGAAGTGAAGTTTTCGCTCCATGCGCCGAACGAGGCCACGGCGAAGTCGTACAGACCGCCGATGATGCCGGCCACGAGGAGGGGCTTGGCCTGGCTGCCGCTCTTCTCGCCCGAAAGGAGCACCTGTGTGGAGGCGGTGGCTTCGGGGAAGGGGTATTTGCCGTGCATGTCTTTCACAAAGTACTTGCGGAAGGGGATGAGGAAGAGAATGCCGAGCACACCGCCGAGGAGCGAACTGAGGAACACCTGCAGGAAGTTGACCGAGATGTCGGGAAACTTGTACTGGAGGATGTAGAGTGCGGGGAGGGTGAAGATGGCACCTGCCACAATCATGCCCGAGCAGGCACCGATGCTTTGGATGATGACGTTCTCGCCGAGAGGGTCCTTGCGGTGGGTGGCACCGCTCACGCCCACGGCGATGATGGTGATGGGGATGGCGGCTTCAAACACCTGTCCCACCTTGAGGCCGAGGTAGGCCGTGGCGGCAGAGAAGATGACGGCCATGAGAATGCCCCATGTGATGCTCCATGCCGACACCTCGCGGTATTGCCGGTTGGGGCTCATGAGGGGTTCGTATTCCTCGCCCTCTTTGAGCGGACGGAATGCGTTGTCGGGCAACGAAGCACCGCTTGCGGCTTGTTTTTCTGTGTCGTTGTTCATAATGATAAGGTGAAGGGGTTGAATGTGCAAATGTGGCGAACGATGGGGGCGAACGATGGGGGCGACGTCTCCTGACGTCGCTTGAGCGGCGTCACGGATGCTTTTGCGCGGCTGCACCCTCTATGGAGGCGACGATTGAATCGTCGCGCTCTACACGTCTTTTTCAAGCTGTATAGAGGGTAGAGGAAAATAAAACTTTCAAAACAAACAAAACGGGCTTCGCCTTTAGCGAACTGTAAAAC
>CAVCAV010000197.1:0-5479 GCA_963600165.1 Christensenella sp. UBA1685
CTTCTTGCCCTTTCAGGGCGTGCCGGAACATTCAAGCAATCAGGCGTGGTGGGGCATTCAAATGAATATGGCGTTTATGCACCAATCGAATATACGTTTATGCCTCAATCAATCTGAATGCCGAATTATTTTTTTCGGGCAATGGCGGGCTGAATGCCCAATGTGCTCATAGCCCAGGGCAAGCGTAGCGACACCCTGGGTTCAGATGTTCCCCGTTGGAGTGCGCCCTGAAAGGGCAACCTGAATATCTATTGCCGCGGAATAACAATTCTTTTGCCCCTTCAGGGCGTAATTGGAAAATATGGGCATCGGTACCCAGGGTGTCGCTTCGCTTGCCCTGGGCTATGTGCGTTCTGCCCTTTCAGGGCGTGCTGGAACGTTCAAGCAATCAGGCGTGATGGGGCATTCAAACAAATATGGCGTTAATGCACCAATCGAATATATTTATGCCTCAATCAATCTGAATGCCGAATTGTTTTTCGGGCGAGGGCGGGCTGAAAGCCCAATGTGCTCATAGCCCAGGGCAAGCGAAGCGACACCCTGGGTTCTGATGTTCCCCGTTGGAGTGCGCCCTGAAGGGGCAACCTGAATTTCCGTGTTCGCGCTTTACAATTTCTGATATTCCTCGCCCTTCATGTTGATGATTCTCGCGGGTATTCCCGCCACCACCGCACCGGAGGGCACATCGTGCGTCACCACGGCATTCGCCCCGACCACCACGTTGTCGCCGATGGTGACATTTCCTATAACCTTCGCTCCGGCAAAGAGCCTTACATTGTTGCCGATATGCGCCGTTTGGCCTCTCCATCCACCAATGGTAACGTCTTGCAGCATATGGAAGTTGTCTCCTATCACGGCATTCGGGTTGATGATGTTACCGCCGCTGTGCGCGATGAAGAACCCCTTTCCTATGCGTGTCCCCGGCCTTATGTCTATGCCGAGTTTGGCGCTTTTCCATTTGTAGTGATGGAGCAGGAGCAGATACAGCACCTTTCCTGCGCCCTTCTTCGATTTCAGATAGGAAATGCATCTGAACCAAACCAACCAATTAAAGGGAGGATGATAGAAGTACCACGAGATTACCCCCCCCATAATGGTCCTAAGCAGCCGTAGTCGGCTGCGAGAGTCTCTTTTAATTCCTTGAATGTCATATCTTTATTCTTTGATGATTCTGTTCCTTTATAAGTGAGGAATACGATTATGGCTCACCCCCTATGTGGGACTTTCGTATATTCGTACCCCTTCATGGATATTACCTTGGCCGGTATTCCTGCTACCACGGCATTGTCGGGCACATCGTGCGTTACCACTGCATTTGCACCTACAACGACGTTGTTGCCAATCCGCACATCACCAAACACTCTTGCACCAGCAAAGAGTGTCACATTGTTTCCGATATGCGGTGCATGCTCTTTCCATCCTCCTACGGTAACATCTTGCATCATTGAGCAGTTTTCGCCTATTACAGCCATACTGTTAACCACGTTGAGGCCATGATGCCCTATTTGGAATCCCTTTCCAATCTTAGTACCTATCAGCATATCAATACCAAGTTTGGCACTTTTCCATTTGTAGTGATAGAACAAAAGTCCTATCAAGAGTTTGCCTATAACGCCTTTCGTTTTCAGATAAGAAAGGAATCTAAACCATACCAGCCAATTGAAAGGAGGATGAAATAAATATCTACGAATTACCCCCCCCCTTAATGGTATAAGCCGGTCATAATCAGCCACTAAAGTCTCTTTCAGTTCTTTGAATGTCATATCTAATTCCTAGTTTATGGTTTAGCACTCAAACAGGTTCATCACCTGTTCAATGACAGGAGCCATATCGTAATACTTGTATTGTCCCAATCGCCCGCCAAAGATGACGTCGGTTTCTTTCTCTGCCAATTCTCGATAGGCATCTGCAAGGGCATTGTTTCGTTCATCGTTCACGGGATAGTAAGGCTCCATGCCTTCCTTGTATTCGGTGGAATACTCTTCGCTGACGACGGTCTTGGGGCAGTCGTACACTTCCTGGCCGAACATCTCGAAATGCTTATGCTCGATTACTCGGGTATAGGGTACATCATGCGATGTGTAGTTTACCACGGCATTGCCTTGATAATTGGGCTTATCTTCTACTCTCGTCTTGAATGAAACAGTGCGCCAATCGAGCTTGCCCAACTTATAATCGAAGTATTCGTCAACGGCTCCTGTGTAAACCAACTTGTCTGCAATCTTCTGCCAGTCCTTATACTCGGAGTAGAAGAAGTCGACATTGGTTTGCGTCTCAACTCCTTCAAGCAAAGCATCTATCAACTTGTTATAGCCTCCCACAGGGATGCCCTGATACTTGTCGTTGAAATAGTTGTTGTCAAAAATCATGCGGACAGGCAGACGCTTGATGATGAAAGCCGGCAGTTCTGTGCACTTGCGCCCCCATTGCTTCTCAGTATATTCCTTGATGAGTCTTTCGAAGATGTCACAACCTACAAGCGTTAGTGCTTGCTCTTCGAGATTCTGTGGGGCATGTCCGTTTAATGCCTTTACAGCCTCTTCTTTCTGTTCGTCTATCTTTGCCTGCGCCTCCTCGGGAGTTGTCACACCCCACATCTGGTAGAATGTATTCATGTTGAAGGGCAGGTTGTAAAGCTTACCCTTGTAGTTTGCTACGGGGCAATTGGTGTAGCGATTAAACTCTACCAAGGAGTTGACAAAGTCCCACACCTTCTTGTTGGATGTATGGAAGATGTGTGCGCCATATTTGTGTACGTTGATACCTTCTATCTTCTCGCAATAGACGTTACCGCCTAAGTGCGAACGCTTGTCTATCACCAAGCATTTCTTCCCTTGTTTATGGGCAAGATGCGCGAATGTAGCTCCAAACAGGCCGGAGCCAACTATCAGATAATCATATTTCATTTCCTTAATTCTCTTTTCTTGATAAACTTCGCGGGATTTCCTCCCACCACCGTCCAAGGTTCTACGTCCTTAAACACCGCAGCACGAGCACCGACCACGGCACCTTCTCCGATTTTTACTCCCATACCGATAAAAGCATCGGCGGCTACCCATACATTCGAATCAATTTCTATGGGCTTGACAATAAGCGGATGGTTTGAATCGGTATAGTCATGAGAGGCAGAGCATAAATAAGCCCCTTGCGACACAATGCTATGGTCGTGGATGATTATCTTGCCCTTGTTATAAACATTGACATGTGGCCCCACGCAAGAATGGTCTTCAAGGACAAGATTCCATGGTGCAAAGACATTGGCCGTACCATATACCATGCTCCTATAACCCATTTTTGCGCCAAACAGCCTTAACAAGGCACGCCCTATAGGGGCAACTTTCCCGAAACTGCATAGACGAAAAATGGTTCTATTGACGGCAAACCACATAATGCGCTTAAAGAAATGCGGCTTTTCTTCATGATAATACTCCATCAAATCCCTTTCTTTAATTTATAGGTGTACTTAAGTATGGTATAGCCCAAACTCGGATTAAGTTTGGCAACACGGAGAAGCAGATAATAAACGGACGAACATTTGTACACTGGCAAAAGCTTGCCCAGCATCGACTTCATTTCGCCAAACAACTTAGCTTTGTCGTAACCCGTACCTCCAGCAAATTCATATCCTGCCAGTTTGAGGTACATATTCTTCACGCAGTTGAAACTTAGTTTTGCTCCAAATTGTTTGTTCTTATGCTTTTCAAAGAGTTTAAGATGGTCATCCAATAATATTAGGTATCCGTCCAAATATTTGAGAAACGCATTAGGATTACGACTGTCGCTCATCTTTACGATACGATAATCGTAAAGGCATTTATTCAAAAACAACGTTCGCTTAGAACAAGCGTATGTGCGAAGGTCAAAGTCTTCATCGTCGGGCCTAATTGTCCTAAAACTAAGATTGTTTTCTTCCAAGAAGTCTCTTCGGAAAGCCCTATTCCAAGGGAAAGATGGAATATTCTCCAAGAGATAACCTTCTGTACCAGAAACGACCTTTGTGGTGTTATACTCCTTCTTATATGGAGTAACGACATTACCATCTTCATCTATCCATCGCAAGCCGAAAATAATGCTATCGCAGTCATTATTGTCGAGTGTATTTATTATAGTCTCAAAGGCATCTTTCGCCAATACATCGTCAGCATCGACATACCAAATGTACTTTCCCGTGGCATGAGAAAATCCATTGTTTCTCGCTGCTGCACTTCCTCCATTAGGTTGGTCAATTACCACAATCTGCGGCATCTCGTTGCGCAACTCTTCGAGAAGTTGAAGCGTATTGTCCTTAGAGCCATCGTTCACGCAAATAACCTCTATTTCATCATTTATTTGTGGTTTCATGCTCTCTATGCATAAACGTAGGAAACGCTCTGCATTGTAACAAGGAATGATTATTGAAAGTTTCATCACGCCGCCCTCCTTTCTCCGCTTTCGCGGTATTTACAAGCGGCACGGAGGGAGCGGAGTTCTTCACTCTTCACTATTAACTCTTCACTCTTCCCTCTTCGTTCTTCACTCCGATTTACCCCCCCCGAAATGGGTTTCGTTATCTTTCTCATTTTTATGATTTTAGCCGGGTTGCCGCCAACGACAGCCCAGGGTTCAACATTCTTGTATACCGAGGCGGTGGCGCCCACTACGGCACCCTCGCCTATCTCCACACCCATGCCCACATAGGCACGGCTGCCTACCCATGCGCCACGGCGCACCACGATGGCGGCGGTGACGAGGCCGCTGCTGGCAGTGTTGGCACGGTCCACCTCGTGGCCGGCGGTGCAGAGGTAGCTGTACTGCGAGACGACGGCATCGTCGTCGAGGACGACCCAGTCCTGGTTGTAGCACACCACGTCGGGACCCAGGCATGCCCTGTGGCCCATGCGCAGCCGCCAAGGCGCCCACACACGGGCCGAGGCGTAGACCTGCGCGTCCCACGCCACCTGCGCCCCGAAGAGCCTCAGCACTGCCACGCGCCACCGGCTGAACAGGGGCGTGACGAAGGGACGGAACAGCACCGCCGCCGTGACGTTCCACAGCGCGCGGCGCACTTTCGTTGCCCGGGACACGTGCCCCGGTGCATGACGTTCTATATTCATACTAACCACTGATTGATTGATTCTTACCACTGATATTTTCTCGAACACGAATCTTTTTTTCTCCCACAGATAGCACAGATAGCACAGATAGCACAGAACCAACGGTCGACGGCCGAAGGGAAAGTCAAAGATTCGCCTATTCGGCGATGGGTATTCGAACACGGAACACACGGAACTCACGGAAGTTTTCTTTTAACACGAATATCCATAAATTATTCACGAATTTTTCATGAATTTAATACTCGCACATGGCAAGAATAATTTATGGATAATTCGTGGTTCATTCGTGATAATTCGTGTTATTCGTGTTCGGGAAAAAGACCATCACCGTCGTGGGAACTCCCGTTCCATCACGTTCGCCACGATGCGTTGTCCCTTGGCGTTGA
>CAVCAV010000198.1:0-5461 GCA_963600165.1 Christensenella sp. UBA1685
GCCTAAGGGTGCGAAGCGCATGGGGCGCCCTCTATGGGGGCGAAGTCTCCCGACTTCGCTTGCACGGCATAAGCAAATAAGCATTATGTGCGGCGAGCGGCCTGTAAGGCCACCACATCAGCCGCACAAGCATTCTTCTTCGCGCATGTGGTGGCCTTTCAGGCCGCTCGCAGCACATGCGCCGCCACTGCAATACCGCGCACCTTATTTATTATATCATACTTAAACTCCCCCCCTCCCCCAAACCCGACAATTCCCCAAACACATGAACAGATACCTCTTTGCCGTGGCGCTCGCCATGGCCACCAGCGGTGCCGTGGCACAAACAACGGCACAGATACACCAGGACTTCACCGCACGTCAGGTGGAAATGAAGTCGGCGGGCATTGAAGACCAGCTCGCACAGGCGGAAATGAGCACCGAGTGCCGCAACGCGCTCGAGTTCCTTTATGCCTACATGCCCTGGCCCGACGTGGCGGACTACTCCACCGACTTCTTCACCGCACAGACGGAATGCGCGCTGCAGGCCCGCAAGGAGATGCCTTGGGGTGCGAAAGTGCCCGAACGCGAATGGCTCCACTTCGTGCTGCCCCTGCGCGTGAACAACGAGAACCTCGACGAGTTCCGCACCACGTGTTACGACGAACTCAAGGCGCGCGTGCAGAACCTCTCCATGGCGGAAGCGGTGATGGAGGTGAACCACTGGTGTCACGAACACGTGACGTACAAACCCTCCGACGCGCGAACCTCTTCGCCCCTTGCAAGCATGAAAACCGCCACGGGCCGATGCGGCGAAGAGTCCACGTTCACCGTGGCCGCGCTGCGCGCCGTGGGCATTCCCGCACGGCAGGTCTACACGCCGCGTTGGGCACACACCGACGACAACCACGCCTGGGTGGAAGCCTGGGTGGACGGTAAGTGGTATTTCCTCGGAGCTTGCGAACCGGAGGCCGTTCTGAACCTCGGATGGTTCAACCAGCCTGCCTCGCGCGGCATGCTCATGCACACGAAGGTGTTCGGACGCTACGAGGGTCCCGAGGACGTGATTGACCGCACCGACTGCTACACCGAAATAAACGTGACGGCCAACTACGCCCGCACGGCACGCACCACGGTGCAGGTGCTCGATGCACAGGGCAAGCCCGCAGCCGGAGCGGAAGTGGCTTTCAAGATTTACAACTACGGCGAACTCTACACCGTGCAGAAGGCTACGGCCGACGCCACGGGCAAGGCTTCCATACTCACCGGTCTTGGCGACATGGTGGTGTGGGCCTCGAAGGACGGCAGCTACGGCCTCGCACAGTTTACGGGAGGCAAAAGCGAAAACGCACAAATCTGGCTCAAGCACAAAGCCGGCGACGCTTTCGAGCAGGACCTCACGCTCGTGCCCCCTACGGCCTCCGACAACGTGCCCGCAGTTTCGCCCGAAGCGGCTGCGCGCAACAAGGTGCGTCTGGCACAGGAGGACTCCATCCGCACGGCATACGTCCACACGTTTGCCACAAAGGAAATGACGGACAGCGTGTGCGCCGAACTTGGCGTGGACTGCGCCGACCGTGTGCACGCACTGGTGAAGAAGGCGTGCGGCAACTGGCAGAGCGTTTACGACGTGCTGGAGAGTTTCCCCAAAACGGAGACGCTCGACTTACTGGAATCGCTCACCGACAAGGACTTGCGTGACTTCGCCCCCGAAGTGATTCAGGACCACCTGCAGTTTGTCATCAACGACGGCGGCGACGGCGGCGACATTGTGGAAGGCGAACTCGACGAGAACGGCATTCCCATCGAGGGCAGCGAAACGGCTGTGAGCGAAGAGCAGCCGAAGGCCGCCGAACTGACGGCAGACCAGCGCACGTTCCAAGTCCGTTACGTGCAGTGCCCGCGCATTGCCAACGAGATGCTCACGGGTTGGCGCTCCTACTTCTCAGGTGCGTTCAAGCCGGGCGAACTGAAGGACTACCGCAAGGAGCCGGCGAAGTTTGTAAAATGGATTGACAAAAACATCACGAGCAATCCCGAGCGCAACCCGCAGGGTTACTGCCTCTCGCCCGCCCAAGCTATGGAAACGCGCCGTGCCGACGTGCGCAACAAGGGCATTCTCTTCGTGGCCGCCATGCGTTCCATCGGCGTGCCCGCACGCATCGACGAGGTGACGGGCAAGGTGCAGTATGTGAAGACTGCTGCCAGCGATGCCATGCCCACGGAGGCCACCGCGCAGTGGCAGACGGTCCACTTTGCCGGAGAGAAGGAAGAGAGCCGCAACGCCGACGCCACGGCTACGCTGAAACTCAGCTACACGCCGCGCGAACATATGGAAAACCCGGGCTACTACTACCACTTCACGCTGAGCCGTCTGGCCGGTGCGCAGCCCGTGCTGCAGAACTATCCCGAAACGGCCACGTGGACGTCCACTTTCGAAAAAGGCACGAAGGTCGACGCCGGCGACTACCTGCTCACTTCGGGCACACGCCTTGCCGACGGCACGGTGCTGGCGCACGTAAACGTGTTCAACGTGGCAGCAAACTCCACGGCCACGCAGCAGCTGGTGATGCGCGAGGACACGGAGGCGCCCACAGTGATCGGTTCGTTCAACGCCGAGAACCTCTACACCGACGCAGCTTCGGGCAAAACGAAGAGCGTGCTTTCCACCACGGGCCGCGGCTACTATGCCCTGGCGCTCGCACGTGCCAACCACGAGCCTACCAACCACGTGCTCCACGACATGGAAAAGGTGCGCAAGGAACTTGAAGCGTGGGGCCGTCCCATCCTCGTGGTGTTCCCCTCGCAGGACGAGTACGAACGTTTCCAGAAGAACAGTGCCGAATTTACCAACCTCCCCTCCACCCTCTCCTTCGGCGTGGACACGGAAGGCCAGGTGAAGGCCGACCTCTTCGGCGGTGCGCTCACCCACAGCGAGGAAATGCCCATGGTGGTGCTCGCCGACACGTTCAACCGCGTGGTGTTCTCCTCACAGGGCTACACCATCGGCCTCGGAGAGCGCCTCGTGAACACGGCAGCAAAGCTGAAATAACGAACGATGGGGGCGAACGATGGGGGCGAGGTCTCCCGACCTCGCTTGCGCGAGGTCAGCATTATTTTAAAGTTACCCAGCTCGTTAATGCGAGGTCAGGAGACCTCGCCCCCATCGTTCGATCCACCGCTCGCACAACGTACATATTATTATCCCCTACAAACCCAAACAAGCCGCACAGCTATCGCGCTGTGCGGCTTGTTTGTTTCACATATCTAACCGGCCGGTGTTATGCCAGGGCCGTTTCTACAACTTTCTCAACGGCTGCTTCGAGGCCGGAGGCGTCCTTGCCGCCTGCAGTGGCGAAGTGGGGAGCGCCGCCGCCACCGCCCTTGATGAGCTTGGCAGCTTCGCGCACGAGAGCGCCTGCATTCAGGCCGCGGGCCTCAACGAGGTTTTTGCTGATCATCACGGTGAGCAGGGGCTTGCCCTCGTGGGTGGAGCCGAGCACACAGAGCGTGTCGTTGGGCAGCATGCCGCTCACCTGGAAGGCGAGGTCCTTCACGGCATCAGGGGCAATGGCCGTGGGAATGACGCACTTCACGAGACGCACGCCGTCGCGGTCGGCAGCAGCGTTGACGAGCTTGTCGCGGAGCGCGGCGAGCTGTTCCTTCACGTGGGCTTCCACCTGCTTCTTGAGTCCGTCGTTCTCCTCAATGGTCTTGCGGATGACAGCGGTGAGGTCCTTGGCGTTGTTGAAGAAGCTCTTGAGGTCGGTGAGCACCTGCTGCTGCATGTAAACGCTGTCTTCGGCAGCCTCGCCCGTGATGGCTTCGATGCGGCGTACGCCGGCGGCCACGCTACTCTCGCTCACAATGCGAAAAAGACCGATGCGGCCCGTGCTCTTGGCGTGGCAACCGCCGCAGAACTCAACGCTCTTGCCAAACTGCACAACGCGTACCTTGTCGCCGTACTTCTCGCCGAAGAGGGCAATGGCGCCCAGCTTCTTGGCCTCTTCCATGGGCACGTCGCGGTGGTCCTGAAGGGGAATGTCCTCGCGGATGCGACGGTTTACAATGCGTTCCACCTGACGGAGCTCCTCGGGCGTGACTTTCTGGAAGTGTGAGAAGTCGAAGCGGAGGTAGTCGGGGGTGCAGAGCGAGCCTTTCTGTTCGACGTGGGTGCCGAGCACTTCGCGCAAAGCCTGGTCGAGGAGGTGCGTGGCGGAGTGGTTGGCTTCGCTGCCGCGGCGGAGTTTTTCGTTCACCTCAGCGTGGAAAGCGTGTTCGGGGTGAGCGGGGAGTTTCTTTGTAAGATGGATGGGCAGGTTGTTCTCGCGTTTCGTGTCGAAGATTTCCACGCGTTCGTCGCCGTCCACGAGCTGGCCCTTGTCGCCTACCTGTCCGCCCATTTCGGCATAGAAGGGAGTCTGGTCGAGCACAAGTTCGTAGAAGGTCTGCTTCTTCTGCTCCACGCGGCGGTAGCGGAGGATGTGGCAGTCGCACTGCGTTTCGTCCCAACCGAGAAACTTCGTTTCGCCCTCGGCGAGCACCACCCAGTCGTCGGCCGAAACGGCAGCGGCGTTGCGGGCGCGCTCCTTCTGCTTCTGCATTTCGGCATTGAAAGCGTCCTCGTCCACCTCAAGTCCGTGCTCGTGGCAGATGAGTTCGGTAAGGTCGAGCGGGAAGCCGTAGGTGTCGAAAAGGGTGAATGCCTTCTCGCCGCTCACGGTGTGGCTGCCGGCCTTCACGGTTTCGTCAATCACGCCTTCAAGCATGTTGATACCCGTGGAAAGGGTGCGGAGGAAGCTTTCCTCCTCTTCCTGCATCACGCGGCCGATGAGCGTCTGCTGGGCACGGAGTTCGGGATAGGCGTCGCCCATCTCGTCCACGAGGGTGGGCACAAGGCGGCAAAGGAAGGCTTCGCGCTGGGAAAGGAAGGTGTAGGCGTAGCGCACGGCACGGCGCAGGATGCGGCGGATGACGTATCCAGCTTTGGCATTGGAGGGAAGCTGGCCGTCGGCTATGCTGAAGGAGATGGCGCGGAGGTGGTCGGCGATGACGCGCATGGCCACGTCGACTTTTTCGTCCTTGCCGTATTCGTAACCTGAGAGCTCACCAATCTTCTTGATGATGGGCTGGAAAATGTCGGTGTCGTAGTTGGAAGTCTTGCCCTGGATGGCGCGCACAAGGCGTTCGAAACCCATACCGGTGTCGATGACGTTCATCGAAAGGGGCTCAAGCGAACCGTTAGCCTTGCGGTTGAACTGCATGAACACGATGTTCCAGATTTCAATGACCTGGGGGTCGTCCTTGTTGACGAGCTCGCGGCCGGGCACTTTGGCCTTCTCTTCGGCAGAACGGCTGTCGAGGTGAATTTCGGAACAGGGGCCGCAAGGACCTGTGTCGCCCATTTCCCAGAAGTTGTCGTGCTTGTTGCCGTTGATGATGTGGTCGGCGGGCACGTGTTTTGCCCAATAGGATGCAGCCT
>CAVCAV010000199.1:0-2071 GCA_963600165.1 Christensenella sp. UBA1685
ATAAGAAACCGGCACCTTACTCATCCTGCAATTTGACCTATAGAACAAAAGGTGGGAAAAAACATCCTGCAATTTGACCTATACGCCAAGATAAACGATTAGTAATCAATCACTTACGTCCGATTTTACCGGACTATTGTTAATATTGACGCCAATCATTTATTAACACAACACCACGAGAGTGCGCAACCGGGGGCTGTATACCTCCTGCTGCACTCTCGTGGTTTCTTGTTGTTATAAATGATTGGCTACACAAAGGTATAAAGATTTGTTGGGAATGACGACATCCGATGTTTTGAATTTTAACAGAGAACTTCTGGAAAAACTATTGCGCGCTGGCATCCGCCTGGGAGACGTGGAGTATATTGAACTGTACAACGACTACACCGCCATGCTCCGCGGAGGGGAGAAGGTTTCGTACATCGTAGCTACTCTTGCGGAACGCTATCATGTGAGCGAGCGCAAGGTGTATTCGTTGGTGAAAAGGTTTGGAAGTGAATGTAACCCGCTGATTTATCGGGGGGGGTAATTTTTAGAGGCTTGAAAAAAGTACTGCACGGGGCTTGCAGTGTGATTTGTTCGTGGCATTCTTTATTGGGTGGACGCAGAGTAATTTTGCCGCGTAAAAAAGAAAATGCGATGAACAAATACCATTCATTATTGGGGAAGGTGCTTGCCGAGGGCAAGACCCAACAGAACAAGAAAGGCAAGATAAAATACTTGCTCAATGAGCAGCTGACGCTCATGCCAGCCGACCTGCTCGACATATTTGAAAGTCACGGTATAGCCCGGAAAAAGCTGAAAGAGGAACTGAAACTGTTTATGCGTGGCGAGCGGAGCGTGGAGCGATACCGTGAGGTTGGAATCTCCTGGTGGGACTACTGCGGCCACACGCTGGTGAACAGTTATCCTACCTACATGGAGAAGCTTCCGCCGCTCATAGATCGTATCAACCGCGAGAAACGCAACAGCAAGAATTATGTACTTTTCCTGGGCGCGACCGACGCAGAGAGCAACCAAGCACCGTGCCTTTCGCTTGTGCAATTCCAGATAGACGATGGCGCGCTGGTTGTTTCTGCTTATCAGCGCAGCTCTGATGCGAACCTCGGTTTGCCGTCGGACATCTATCATCTCTATCTCATGGCCCGACAAATAGATTTACCCTTGAAGTCCATCACTCTGAACCTCGCGAACGTGCATATCTACGAGAATAATATCAACGGCACAGAGCGTTTGCTTGCTGGCGAGGACAACGTGAAGTTTGAACTGAACGTATAATCGGAAAAACATAGCTCGAACAATGTTTGAACGCTGTTCGTTTGCCGTTCAAAAACAACAAAAGCAGCCCGATTTTGGACTGCTTTTCGCCGTTTTTGCCTTGTTGTGTGTGCGAAACTTTTTACACGTTTCGTTTTTCCCGATTTTTACACGTTTCGTTTTTCTAATTGAGCGCATTTCGTTTTGCCGGATTTAGTTCTTCTTTGAACATTGCTGACATGCACCACGAAAAACTCCGCGGGGCTCCGCCTCTATAACATACAAGCAAAGGGCTGAATTCCACTTTGGGAATTCAGCCCTTTGCTTATACTTCTTTGCATCACGCGGACTACTCGTCGCTGTGCTTGTGATGGTGATGGTGCTTGCTGTTGGTATGGTAGCCATAGCCGTAACCATATCCGTAACCGTAAGAATAACCGTAACGGTAATTGCCGTAGCGGCTGCTGACGTAGCGCGAGCCGTTGAGGAGGAGCGCCATGTGCTTGTAGGTGCCTTCCTGTGCGAGCTGGTCCACTTCGCGGAGGGCGCGGCGGTCCATCAGGCCGGCACGGACAACGAAGAGTGCCACGTCGACATCCTTTGCCACAATGCTGGCATCGGCCACCACATCGATAGGCGGACAGTCGATGAAGATGAGGTCGTATTCCTCACGCAAGCTCTTGAGGAGCTGCTCGAGGCGGCCAGACTGAAGGATTTCAGAGGGGTTGGGAGGAATGATGCCCACAGGGAGTACATCGACGTTCTCGCCAATGCCGTTGCGCACGATGGCTTCGTGGTAGTCGGTGTCGAAACC
>CAVCAV010000199.1:2081-5426 GCA_963600165.1 Christensenella sp. UBA1685
ACCGCTGAGGTAGCCGCTCACACCCTTGTGGGGCGAATGGACGCTCTTCGAGAGCGAAGCCTTGCGAAGGTCGAGGTCGATGGCAATGACTTTCTGGTTCTTCAGTGCCGTAACCATAGCGAGGTTCATGGTGATGAACGTCTTGCCGGAGTTAGCGTTGAAGCTCGTGAGCATCACCACCTTGTTGTCTCCGTCCACGGAGCCGAGGTAGTAGTCGAGCTTGGTGCGAACAATGCGGAACGACTCGTTGATGAGGTCGCGGCTGTTGGGTTTCACGAGTACCACACGGTCGGCATTGTTGGTGGAAACTCGTCCGAAGCGGTTCTTGCGGATAGCGGGAATCTCGCCAATGAGCGAGGTGTTCATGCCCATGAGGTCGGCGCGTCCGCGAACGCTGTGGTCGAGGTTTTCACGCAGGAAGATGATGCCGACAGGCACGCAGATGCCGAGCGCCAGGGCGATGAGCATGACCATGCCCTTCTTGGGGGACGTGGGGAAGTTGCTGCCCATAGGCGGCTGGATGACGCGCGTGTTCCAAGCTGTGAAGGTCTTGGAGAGCTCGTTCTCCTCACGCTTCTGAAGGAGGTAGATATAAAGACTTTCCTTCACCTTCTGCTGACGGCCGATGGAGAGGAGGTTCTTCACCTGGCGCGGCGCGGTAGCAATCTTCTCGTTGGTCTGGGCCTCGGTGGCCTCCCAATTGCGCAGCTGCGAGCTGATCTGGCTGATGAGGTTGTCGAGCGAGTGCATGATGGTCTGGCGCTGCTGGGCGAGGTCGTTGTCGATCTTCTGCACCATGGGAGCGGACTCCGACGAGTTGTCGAGAATCTCGTTGCGCGAGGACATATCCTTGTTGTAGTTGGCAATCATTTCCTCGATACCCGTACTGCCGATGCCGGTGTTGGTGGGGAGGTACTGCCCCTTCTTGGTGCGGTCGGCGAGGTATTCGCGGATATACTTGGCCACGCTGAGCTGGTTGTTGAGCGTGAGAATCTGGTCGGTGTTCTTCGCACTCTCCGACATATAGAGGGTCGACACGGCCGTTTCGTCGGGAAGGAGCGTGGCGCTCTTGTAGTCGGAGATCTTCTGGTCCACATCGCCGAGTTCCTTGGTGAGCGAGTTGAGACGCTCGGTGATAAACTCGAAGGTGCTTTCAGCAATGCGGTTCTTGTCCTTGAGCCACTGCTCGTTGTAGACTTCGTAGAGTTTGAGTATAACGTCGTCGGCGCGCTTGGGGCTCTGGTCGGTGAGGGTGATGTCGAGCACGGTGCTCTCCTTGGTGTTGAGTGCCACGCCGAGCGAACCGCTGTAGCCTGCTGCCACGTCGTTGACGGCGCTCTTGTTGACGTAGATTTCCTCATCGGTGAAATGGGCGTCCCAATCGGCGGTGGGCTGGATGACCACGACGCCCGCCGGCGTATGGGCCAGCGTGTTCATGCGGACAATGTATTTCTTGTCGTCTTCCACCAGTTCGCCGTTCTTGTCAATGGTCTTGAAGTCGTAGAGTTCGGCGGTCTTGTTGCGCTTCAGGCGCATCTTGAAGGCGCACACGTCGTCGTCGGCAGCCTGGGGAAGGAGGAGCGTGACGGGGCGGTAGTCGTAGAGGGGCACACGGTGGAGTCCGCTCTTGAGCGACATGGACACGTCAAGATGGAGGCGCTTCACCACTTCCTGCATCACGACGGGTGCGGAAAGGGTGATGATTTCGTTGTTTACGTTGGTATTGTTGCGGAGGAAACCAAGGTTTTCAAACTCGGAGGAGAGACTGCTTGCCCCGGAGTTGCCGCTTTTTTCATCGTTCTTGATAAGAAGTGAGCTGTTTCGCGTGTAGGTAGGCGGCGTGCGGAGAATGTAGACAAAGGCCAGGCTGAGCGCAATGACTACGGAAAGCACTACCCAATACCAGTTGGTAAGTACGATGCTCAGGAATTCCAAAAGGTTGAAACTTTCTTCTTCTTCGTTCTGCAAAAGGTTCTGTTTGTCGTTATTCATAACGGTTCTAGGAGGGAAGAATAAAGGATATACTATGTAAGTGCACTAATGGTGTGCAAATTTAGGATTTTTCGTTGTGTCCATGCAACAAAAATGCGAACAAATATGACGGAAGAAAGTGAAATTCGCGGCAGGAAGCCGGCATTATGCACAACTTATGCACAAACTTAGCGTACAATATGCAAAAAGGCAATGCGTTCCGCGGTGGCGGAAGCGCATTGCCTTGTGTGTTTGTGTGCAGAAAATGTGCTAAAAAAAGATGAGCTTACTTCATGTCGTTTTCAGCCTCCATGGAGATTTCTTCTCCGTTGCGGTCATGTATGGAATACTGCAGGTAAGCGAGCTGCTGGTCGGGCATCACCTTCACGCCGAATCCGTACTTGAGCTGCCAGCGGCGGCGGATGGAGAGCACGCCCTGGTTGATGTAGGCGGCCACGAAGGGATGTACGTAGAGGGTGAAGCGCTTGATGTGCAGCTTGTTGACCATCTCGTTGATTTTGCTCTCGAGGGTGTCGGTGAAGAGCAGGCTGGAGCGTATCTTGCCCGTGCCTGAGCATGTGGGACAGGTTTCTTCCACGTTGACGCTCATGGCGGGGCGTACGCGCTGGCGGGTGATTTGCATCAGTCCGAACTTGGAGAGCGGGAGGATGGTGTGGCGTGCGCGGTCCTGCTTCATGTTCTCCACCATGCGTTCGTAGAGCTTCTGGCGGTTCTCGGGGACGTTCATGTCAATGAAGTCGACCACGACGATGCCGCCCATATCGCGCAGGCGGAGCTGGCGGGCTATTTCGTCGGCGGCGCCGAGATTGACGTCGAGGGCGTTGACTTCCTGACCTTCGGCGGACTTGGAGCGGTTGCCGCTGTTGACGTCGACCACGTTGAGTGCTTCGGTCTGTTCGATGATGAGATAGGCGCCGTGTTTGTAGGTGACGGTGCGTCCGAAGGAGCTCTTGATTTGTTTGGTGACGGAGAAGTTGTCGAAGATGGGCACCTTGCCGGTGTAGAGTTTCACGATGTCGTGGCGCTCGGGTGCGATGAGCGAGACGTAGCTCTTCACTTCGTTGAAGACGCGTGTGTCGTTGACGTAGATGTTCTCGTACGAGGGGTTGAAGAGGTCTCGGAGGAGTGCCACGCTGCGGCTTGTTTCTTCGTAGGCGAGGCAGGGGAGCTTTGCTTTTCCCTGGCGCACCTTTTTGATTTGTGCAACCACGTGTTCCCAACGTTCGAGGAGAATACGCATTTCCTGGTCGAGCTCTGCCACGCGCTTGCCTTCGGCCACGGTGCGTATGATGACGCCGAAGCCTTTGGGCTTGATGCTTTGGATGAGCTGCTTGAGTCGGGTGCGTTCTGCTC
>CAVCAV010000200.1:0-5390 GCA_963600165.1 Christensenella sp. UBA1685
CCATGATTTTTATTTCCTCGCCGAGAAACACGGTGAGGAAACCTTCCAGCACGCCAAAGTTGGCTTTCTGCCGGAGCAGCCGCTTTACGGCCCAGTCGAAACGTACGTATCTGTCTTTCATTGCGCCTATATGTGGAGTGACTTTTACTGTTTCTGCAAATGTATGGAAAATCTTTGAGAAGAAGACTTTCCTTTAAGGGTGGTTCTATAAATTAGAATACCTGACAACTTCTGCAAAAGTATTTATTTTATCCAAAAGTCAGGGCAATAGATGGTTGTATTTATCCAAAAGTCAAGGCAATAACAATCCGTTTTCATCCAAAAGTCAGGGCAATGAATAATTCGGAGCGAAGATTTTGTTCATCGAATCCCAACTTTCTGACTTGGATTTCCGATTTGTTTAAATGCCTAAGTCTGAATCCGAAACATGAGTTTGTTATGAGAGAACGCTTCTATTATATTGGCTTCAAAGGCGAAAAGGAAAAGACGTTATTTCTTGTTTTTTTAGCGTATGGTCAAAATTGGTAAACTTTGGACAACCAATATATGGGGGGGGTAATTTCTATATTTGCAGCGCAAATGTTAAATAGCCAATGCATTCAAATAAGCAACTTTAATATCAACACAATTTATCACCACATTTATGGAAAATATCAAAAGTTCCGTATCTCATGCAGGTACGCACCTTTTTGAGGGGAAAGTTCCCTTTACGCACATCAAGCGTTGCCTCGTTGCCGCCGCACTCCTGTTTGGCACTGGAGCCGGCACCATGGCGTATGCCCAAAGCGACGTGAACCTTACCACAGTTAAAGCTACCGCACTTGAAAGAAAATACCTCCGCCCGTCGCTGACAAAAATCTACATCACCGACGGAAATAGCTCATCACTCGCTGCCGTTGATTCGCTGAAAAGCATAAAAGACGAAAAGTTCGACTACAACACTTTGGAACGCGACGTGTACCGTATGCCTTCCATCCCTGCAGACGACAAAGCGCGCAAAGACTCCATAGACTCATTTATCAACAACTTGTTGGGCGAACAGAAAATCAGCAACCAGATCATGCACTGCTGGTTCCCCACAGACAGCAACGGCGACTTGAGCATAGAAAAGCTGGTTGAACGCGGCCAATATGCAGCGACGGACGCCGACGTGAGAAAGAGCGAAGTGAGCAAACGCAACACTCTGCTGAACGAACTTGGCGAGCAGCTGATTGACCGTTCATACATCGTCGTATTCCTCGTTGAAACTTCTGTAACCGAGAAAACCACAAGCACCCACGTCAAGCCTTACGTTTACAAACTCGACTTCAGCGACGAAGTGAAGGCCACTTTCTACGACAACAACTACACCGCCTCCGGCATTGACCAGATGGAGTTCCCTACGAAGTTTGTGACAAGTGCAAAGAACGGCGTTCGCTTTGATGCCAACGAGACCGAAGACAGCTACGAAGAAATCATGTACAAGCTCCGCAAAGTTGCGGATTTCCAGGTAAAATCGCCCGTCACTTTCACCCATCCGATCCGTGCAAACATCGGAAAGAAGGAAGGCGTAAAGTGCGATGCGCGTTATGCCGTAATGCGCCTGACAGAAGACAAGGAAGGCAAGACGAAGGCCCAGCGTGTGGCCACCGTTCGTGCCACGGGCAAGATTTTGGACAACCGCGGCATTGCCGACGGACAAGTTGACGAAGAGCAGCAGACGAAGTTCTACGAAGTGAAAGGCCGCAAGGTTACGCCGGGCCAGACCCTCGTAGAAGACAAGGACAAGGGTTTCAACGTGGCCGTCGAATACACCATCTCCGAAGCCAGCGTTTCGTTTGGCTACCGTTTGGGCAAGCACCTCAATGTTCCCGGACTCTTCGTTTACTTGAAAGCCGGCATGCCGTTCGGCAAGGGACTTGGCGGTATCAAGATTATGGCTGCCAACAAGAAAGGCGAATGGAAGAGTTTCCAGGTATTTGAAGGTTCTATCGGCGTTGCCAAGGAATTCAACTTTGCCGGCACGTTTGCTCTGACTGCCGGAATTGAAGGCGGTTACCTGATTGCCCCGGGAGCAAAGAACACTTGGTATGAGAACAACGCTTGGCGCTACGACGAGTCGAAAGATTTTGACAGCAAGTCATACAAAGTCGGTGCCCACGTGAAGCTGGGCTACTATGTAACCCGCAACATCCAGATTTATGCCAATGTAGGTTACAACTACTACATCAAGTCCGACAAGCTTGTAACGCTCCAGGAGTACTGGGTTGAAAGCGAAAAGAGCAACCGTCACAAATTCCAGAAGTTCCAGCCGTTGGCATTGGGTTTTGGCGTGAATTTCGGATTCTAAGACAGGTAGCATAATGGGCGGTTCTGCAAATTACCACCTATTATGGACAAGTTCCCTCAAATAATGTTTTGTCATCTTTCGGGTTCTTTTTCGTTCACAAACAATTTGAACGGGAAATAACCCGGAAGATTATATGGTTAAAATAAAGCCCCTCTCCAATATGAAAAGATATATCATGCTTGCACTCATGGCGCTTTTGTGCTATGGCATGCAAGCCAAAGACAAGGACGAGTTCAGATACGAAGTGGTTTCGGCAGGAGTCGGAACGGAAGGTTCTGAGCTTATCAAGGTTTTCTCTTACGCCAAGAACCAAAAGAAGGCCATTGAGATTGGCAAGAAAAATGCCGTTCATGCCATACTTTTCAAAGGCGTGCCCGGCAGCAACGGCAACTATACGAAGCCGGCCATGGTGAAGCCGCAGGACAAGACCGCCAACAAAGAATTCTTCGACGAGTTCTTCAAGTCCGGCCAGTATTTGCAGTTCGTAAGTGTGTCAAACGACGGAGCAATTGACCCTGAAGACATGCTTCGCGTAGGCGGCGAATACAAAATTGGCATTATCTACAGTGTGAGCAAAGACAACCTTCGCAAATACTTGACAGACAACAACATCATTAAGTCTCTCGGATTCTAAAAAAACAACCTTTTATGAACAGAGTAAAACATTTGGTTACACTGCTCTGCGCCCTGTTTGTGTCAGCAAACATATTTGCCCAGAGTACCGTGAAGAAGCCTCATCTGATGGTGATACCGTCGGACAACTTGATGCTTGAACTCGGCTGCCTCGAAGAAACGGACGACATGGGGTCTACAGCCCGCATTCCCGATTACGACAAAGCCCTGCTGAACACCGACCTTCGCGCGGCTATCACCAAGATTGGCGAAATATTTCAAACCACATACAATTTTCCCCTGACAGACCTCAAGCAGCAGCTCAACAAAATCAAAGGCAGAGGTGCAGGCGTGATTCCTGTAGACGTGCGTTTGGAACTGAACTACAAGATAACGTCCAGCGGTCCGCGAAAAATTCTGTACTTCGAACTGGCAGGTTTCGACCAATACAGCTCCAAGCAGATTGCAGCAGCCAGCGGCGAGAGCGCTCCCGCCATTGGAGGCACCGTGACCGGTCTGCTTCAGGAAGCCGTTTTGGCAAAAGCCGACAAGTTTGTGGCTGACATCCAAACCTTTTTCGACAATGCTTCGACGAACGGTCGTGAATCAATGCTGACCGTCAAGTCGGAGTGTGACGCCGACTTGAGCAAAGCCATTGTGAAGTGGACAGAAGAATGGCTCAACGAAAATTGCGTGAAAAGCGCTTTCAGCACCGACAACGTGGAACCCGACGTGCTTGAGTTTTCGCAAGCGATGATGCCGCTGTTTGACGAACAGGGCAAATCCATAGACGCAGCCAAGTTCTATACACCGCTTCAAAAGTTCCTCGACGGTAAAGTGTCGGCCAAAAACTATCAGGCCGTTCTGAACCGCAGTGCAGCTGCAAACGGCGGCGGCACGCTCGGTTCTGCCATCATCGTCATCAAGGAGCGCGCCGACGACGCCGAAGAAGATTTCTAATTGGAGGATATATTATGAAGAAGATTTTCTGTATTTGCATAGCAAGTCTGCTTCTTGCAATGCCAGGCATGGCACAGCAAATTACTGTTGCGCCCGCTCATTTGGTCAGCGACTACGAGGTTCCCGTGAAGCTCGACAACCAGATGAAGTCAAAGCTTCAACGCTGCTTGACGGCTTACGGCATCACTTCCGAAATCGGAATGTCGAGTTTTGCAATGGTTCCGGAAGTCGTAATCAACGATGAGCAGACCTCAACGACCGTTCCTGTGTACTGCAATGTAGACTTCGATTTGGTGATTTCACTGAAAGACGTTTACACCGGCAAGATATTTTCTACCTTCGTTCAAAAAGCCAAGGGCAAAGGAACGAACAAATCCAACGCCATTGCAAAAGGCATATCGGCAATTTCGCTTAACACCCCAGACTTCCAGTCATTCTGCGAGAGCGCCAAGCAAAAGGTGGTAGCTTACTACGAGCAGCAGATGCCGTCTATGATAGCAAGCGCCAAAGCAGCCGCCAACACCCGCAACTACGAGCAGGCCATCGGCATTCTTTCCGAGATTCCCGAAGAATGCAGCGGTTACAGCAGCAAGGTCGTGCCTCTCATCGGCAGTTTCTACAAGACAAAAATAAACGAAGACGGTTCAAGCATTCTGGCGGAAGCCAAAGCAGCTTGGGCAAAGAACCCCAACGAAGCCGGTGCAGAGGAAGTGGCGACCATTCTTTCCCAAATGCCCGCCAACTGCACTTCTTCAGCTGGTGCGACTGCGTTGATGCAAGAAATAAAGAAGCGCATAACGGCACTCGACGCTCGGCAATTTGCTTTTGAAAAGCAAGCACAGGCCAATGAGCATTCTGAGCAAATGGCTCAAATTTCCGCGGCACGCGCAGTCGCTGTAGCTTGGGCCAAAAGTCAGCCCAAACAAGTCACGAAAGTGTATTTGTGGTAATTTGAACTATATGGTTAATCAAAGGAGAGGGGACACTTCCATGAAAGTGTCCCCTCTCCTATTTGTTTCATGCCTTTACCCAAAGCTCGCGCTTCAATCGGCAAGGCTTTCTATTTGTTCTTTGCTAAGACCAGTATAGAGCATTACCTTTTCGGGGCAGAGACCGTCCTTGAGCATGGAACGCGCGGAGTCCAAAAGCTTTTGCATGTTGGCTTCGCGCTCCTTCTCCATGCCTTTTTCCATACCTCGGGCCATGCCTTTTTCCATACCTTTGGCCATTCCTTCTGCAATTCCTTCGGCACGACCTTCAGCACGGCCTTCAGCACGACCTTCTGCCAAACCTTCTCGCTTGGCGTTGCCGATGACGTCGTTTTGGATCATGATGGCGTTGATGTGCTCGTCGTAGGCGTAGCGCTCGGCGTCGCTCATGGCGTAGTACTGGAGCATCTTGCGCGCTTCGGGCAAGCCGGGAGCTTTGGCGTCATCGCTGATGATGCCTTCCTTCAGGTAGCGCATCCACTCTTCCATGGGAGAAACGG
>CAVCAV010000201.1:0-5284 GCA_963600165.1 Christensenella sp. UBA1685
CCGACGACCCTGCTGGCGTTCCCGTATATCTTGACGTAAAGGATTTGAAGACCGCTCCCGAGGTTGCCGTGGACCCCAAAGCAAAGGCAAAGAAGGAAGTGGAAGACGTACGCTATGCCGTTCCCTCACGCGTAAGCGTCCGTGTGTATACCGACGAGCAGGAATATGCCTCCATGTCCTTCCCTATGGCCCAGTTCGGACGCGTAGAACATCTCGGTGCCGACCTCTTCAACAAGAAAATGGGCACCCGCATCACCTTCTATCCTGAAACAGGCGGCATTGCCCATGTAGAAGGCGAGGAACAGTAGAGTACGAACAATGGGGGCGAACAATGGGGGAACAATGGAGCGAACGATGGGGGCGAGCTCTCCCGAGCTCGCATGAGCGAGTCTATGCGAACTTTTGTGCAAATCCGCCCATGCGAAGTCAGGAGACCTCGCCCCCATCGTTCGCTCCATCTTTCGCCCCTTTCCTACCTTTCCTGACGGCTGAAAGCAGTTTGCCCAAACTTTGGTGTATGCGCGCGCACGTATTGTTTAGCAGAAGCGCCAATATCGTTTTGCGGTGTTTGTTTCATTTGCTCTGAAAAAGCCTTGTTCGGAATCTGTCCAAAAATGCTTTTGCCTAAAGAAACGATGGACAAACCTTTGACATTCCCCAATCAACGACTATTTTTGCACTAAAATAGCCCGTTGTATATCATTGGGCCACTCATTAAAGCTACAATATTCATATAGATGTGCGCTTTGGCATTTCTTTTGTATAGACACAAAAGCTAAAGAGGTGAACCAAGCCTAATGAATAGAAAAAAGTAGAAGAACAAACGCATCATATGAAATTGGAGAGGCGATGTAACGTCTGCCTCTATTTAAAATCCGCTAGAAATCTATGAGTTACGAAATATCCGAATCCACCATGCGAATCCTCAAGAGAAGCAAGCGCATAGCTGTGCGTGCCAGACTTCCGGAGGTGAACACATTGTGCATTTTGCTCAGTCTGATAGACGAAGAGCCTATCGCAAAGTTTTTCAAATCGCTCCACATTGAACTCGAAGGCTTAAGAGATGTAATAGAGTCAAAACTTTCAAGAACAGCATTGTCAAACGCCGTTACCGGTGTTAGCGAAGAAGACATTGCTCTCGATGCAGCTTGCAGCCGTGTGCTTAAACTCTCTGCCCTTGAACACAAACTTTCCAACGGGCAGATAGACGATGCCGTGCTGCTTTGTCTTGCCATTCTCCACGACCGCAGCAACCAGGCCAAGAGTCTGTTGGCAAACTATCACATAGACTATACGTCCTTGCGCTCCATTGCCGGTGGCAAACAGCCTACGTTTGACTATGCTTCCACCAACGATGGCGATGTGGAGGACGGATTCCCCGGTGAAGGAAAGGGCGGCGATAGCTTTGAGTCAACCGATACGAAAACGGCAGAGAGCAATTCTGACACGCCTGTAATTGACAATTTCAGTACGGATCTTACTGCCTTGGCGCAGAAAGGTGTGCTCGACCCCGTGCTCGGACGAGAAAAGGAAATTGAGCGCATGATGCAGATTCTTTGCCGCCGCAAGAAGAACAATCCTATCCTCATCGGTGAACCCGGTGTGGGAAAGAGCGCCATTGTGGAAGGTCTCGCCATCAACGTGAGCCGTCACCGCGTGCCCCGTTTACTGCAGAACAAGCGCATCGTTTCGCTCGACATGGCTGCCATTGTGGCCGGCACGCAATACCGTGGTCAGTTTGAAGAACGTTTGCGCCGCCTTATCAAAGAAATCAAGGCCCATCCCGAGATAGTTCTTTTTGTGGATGAAATCCATACAATCATCGGAGCCGGCGCGTCCGCAGGTTCGCTCGATGCTGCCAATATCCTCAAGCCCGCTCTTGCCCGCGGCGAGATTCAGTGCATAGGTGCCACTACCATCTCCGAATTCAAGAAGACAATAGAAAAGGACGGTGCGCTTGACCGCCGCTTCCAGAAAGTGATGCTCGAACCCACTACTCCCGAGCAGACATATGAGATTCTTAAAAATATCAAGGACCGCTACGAGGAGCACCACAACGTGAAGTATACCGACGAAGCGTTGCACAACTGCGTGGCGCTTACCACACGTTATATCTCCGACCGTGCCCTTCCCGACAAGGCTATAGATGCGCTTGACGAAGCAGGTAGCCGCAAGCACCTTGAAACGCTCGACGCTCCGAAAGAACTGGAAGAGCAAGAGCGCCTAATCAACGAAACGCGCGACCGCAAACTCGCTGCAGCCCGTGACCAGAACTACGAACTTGCTGCCAATCTCCGCGACGAAGTGGCCAAGATGACAGAAGAGCTTGAACGCATGACGCGCGAATGGCAGGAAAGCCAGAAGTCCAATCCCGAAGAAGTAACGGCCGACGATATTGCACGAGTGGTTTCGCTGATGAGCGGTGTGCCCGCCAATAAAGTGGCGAAAAACGAGAACGAACGACTCAAGGGACTTGCCGAAGCCTTGCGCAGCAAAGTCATTGCACAGGACGAGGCAGTCACCAAACTCACGCGCGCCATCATCCGCAACCGTATAGGTCTCAAAGGAAACGACCGTCCCATTGGCACATTCCTCTTCGTAGGTCCTACGGGCGTTGGTAAGACGCATCTCGTGAAATGTCTTGCCGAGTGGCTTTTCGGAAATCCGAAATCGCTCATCCGCATAGATATGAGCGAGTATGGAGAGAAGCACAGCGTGAGCCGACTCATCGGTGCTCCTCCGGGATATGTAGGATACGAAGAAGGCGGCCAGCTAACCGAACAGGTGCGCCGTCACCCCTACTCGGTTGTGCTTCTCGACGAAATAGAAAAGGCCCACGGCGACGTGTTCAACACCCTCTTGCAGGTGATGGACGAAGGACGCCTGACAGACGGTAACGGAACGACCATCGACTTCCGCAATACCATCATCATAATGACTTCCAATAGTGGTTCGCGCCAAATCAAGGAATTCGGTCAGGGTGTCGGATTCAACCGACTTGAAAGTGCCATTGACGGCAAAACGGCAGAGAGCATCGTGCGCAAAGCATTGAGCAAACAGTTCTCTCCCGAGTTCCTCAACCGCCTCGACGACATCATCATGTTCAACCCGTTGACGAAGGACAACGCCCGCGCTATCGCCCAACTTGAAATGGACAACCTCGTGAAGCGCTTGGCCGAAAACGACATGACGCTCAGTGTTACCGATGAAGTCAAACAACACGTGGTGGACAAAGGTTTTGATGCGCAGTTCGGCGCCCGCTCGCTAAAGCGTGCCATCCAGCACGAAGTGGAAGATGCGCTCTGCGACTACATTGTAGAGCATCCCGAGAAGCATGCGTTCCATGCCGAAATGGTTGACGGAAAGGTAACTGTAACCTCAGAAGAACAAGACTAAAGAACACTAAAGGGACAAGGTCAAGCATAGCGCAAAAGCCTTGCCCCTTCAGTGCGTTTTTATAAGACATACGTCATATTGCCCGCCGACGGGCATTTCCTTAACAGCAAAAACATCACATACATCATGAATTATATCAAGACAATAATAGAGGGTGTGGTCATCCTCGAGCCTAAAGTATTTGAAGACGAACGCGGCTATTTCATGGAAACCTGGCGCGAAAGCGATTTCAACGAAGCCATCGGCCATGAAGTGCGTTTCGTTCAGGACAATCAGTCAAAGTCCACTTTAGGCGTACTCCGCGGTCTCCACTATCAGAAAGGCGACCTCTCGCAGGCCAAACTTGTGCGTGTGTTGCAAGGTAAGGTGGTGGACGTAGCCGTTGACCTTCGTCACGATTCACCCACCTTCGGTCAATATGTCATGGTGGAACTTAGCGAAGAAAACAAGCGCCAGCTTTTCATTCCCCGTGGCTTTGCCCATGGCTTCCAGGTGCTCTCCGATGAGGCTGTATTCACCTACAAGGTGGACAACCGCTACGCTCCCGAAGCAGAGTGTTCCATCCGCTACGACGACCCTTCAATAGGCATCGAATGGCCCATTACGGACAAGGACAAAGTGGTCCTCTCAGACAAAGACCTCAACAAGGCCGTAAGTTTTGACGAGGCAGAAAAATTCTAAGAAAATACGAATGAAGCATATACGCAACTTTTGCATCATTGCCCACATAGACCATGGCAAAAGCACCTTGGCCGACCGCTTGCTCGAACGCACGCAAACGGTGAAGGTAACCGAAGGGCAGATGCTTGACGACATGGACCTTGAACGCGAACGTGGCATCACCATCAAGAGCCATGCCATACAAATGGAGTATGCCTACAAAGGTGAAACATACCGCCTCAACCTTATCGACACTCCGGGGCACGTCGACTTCGCCTATGAGGTGTCGCGAAGCATTGCAGCCTGCGAAGGCTGCCTTCTGCTAGTCGATTCTACTCAAGGTGTACAGGCACAGACCATCTCCAATCTCTATATGGCCATCGAGCACGACTTGGAAATCATTCCCGTGCTCAGCAAATGCGATATGGTCAACTCCATGCCCGAGGAGGTGGAAGACGAAATCATCGACCTGCTTGGCTGCAAGCGCGAGGATATTATCCGTGCCTCTGGTCGAACCGGTGAAGGCGTGGAAGACATTCTCCAGGCTGTTGTGGAACGAATTCCCGCACCTGTTGGCGACGAAAATGCTCCGCTGCAGGCACTTATTTTCGACTCCGTCTTTAATCCGTTCCGTGGTATCATTGCCTATTTCAAGATTGAGAACGGATGCATCCACAAAGACGAGGAAGTACTCTTTGTCAACACCAAGAAGAAGTACCATGCCGACGAAGTAGGCGTGCTTAAAATGGACCTTTCGCCGAGAAAGGAACTCCGTTGCGGCGATGTCGGTTATATCGTAAGCGGCATCAAAACGGCTACCGAAGTAAAAGTCGGCGACACCATTACGTCCGTTTCAAATCCGTGCGAGAAAGCTATTGCCGGTTTCGAAGAAGTAAAGCCAATGGTCTTTGCCGGTGTATATCCCATCGAAACGGAGGACTTCGAACAGTTGCGTGCGAGCTTGGAGAAACTCCAGCTCAACGATGCCTCGCTGACATTCCAGCCAGAATCGTCCGTAGCCCTTGGCTTCGGCTTCCGTTGCGGTTTCCTTGGCCTGCTCCATATGGAAATCGTACAGGAACGTCTCGATCGTGAGTTCAACATGAATGTCATTACCACGGTGCCTAACGTAAGCTACCATATCTTCGACAAGCATCAGGAAATGCGCGAAGTGCATAACCCTGCGGGTATGCCCGATGCTACGGAGATAGACCACATTGAAGAGCCT
>CAVCAV010000202.1:0-5207 GCA_963600165.1 Christensenella sp. UBA1685
AAATATGCAAATGTGCAAATGGGCTGCGCTTTGCACCGCGTATGGGGGCGACGTTTGAAACGTCGCGTTCTACACGGCGCTTCGCGAATGTGAAATATGCAAATGTGCAAATGGGCTGCGCTTTGCACCGCGTATGGGGGCGACGTTTGAAACGTCGCGTTCTACACGGCGCTTCGCGAATGTGAAATATGCAAATGTGCAAATGGGCTGCGCTTTGCACCGCGTATGGGGGCGACGTTTGAAACGTCGCGTTCTACACGGCGCTTCGCGAATGTGAAATATGCAAATGTGCAAATGGGCTGCGCTTTGCACCGCGTATGGGGGCGATGTTCCATAAGCGGGGCAAGCCGTGTAGAGCGCGAAGTCGGGAGACTTCGCCCCCATGCGCTACGCCCCCATAGAAACCGTTACGCCTCTACCACCGTCCCTTTCAGCGTGGCGCTCGAAGCGTCCGTAATGCGCACCTTCACGTAGTCGCCGGGGCGGAAGCCGGCGCGGTCAAACACCACCACCTTGTTCTGCTCCGTGCGGCCGAAGAGCTGCTCGCGCGAACGTTTGCTTACGCCCTCCACGAGAATCTCGTATTCGCGGCCCACGCAGCGGCGGTTGCTCTCTGCGCTGAGTTCGTTCTGCAAGGCGATGAGTTCTTCCAGGCGGCGCACCTTCTCCGTTTCGGGCACGTCGTCGGGCAGATGCTTGGAGGCATAGGTGCCGGGGCGCTCGCTGTATTTGAACATGAAGGCCGAGTCGTAGCCACACTCGCGCATCAGCGAGAGCGAGAGCTGGTGGTCCTCCTCCGTTTCCGAGCAGTAGCCGGCGAAGATGTCCGTCGAAAGTCCGCAGTCGGGCACAATGCGGCGTATGGCTTCCACACGTCCCATGTACCACTCGCGTGTGTATTTGCGGTTCATCAGTTTGAGTATGCGGTCGCTGCCGCTCTGCACGGGCAGATGGATGTGGCGGCACACGTTCGGCTCCTCGGCAATCACGTGGAGCGTTTCGTCGCTCATGTCCTTCGGGTGGCTGGTGGAGAAACGTATGCGCATCGAGGGCACGGCGCGTGCCACGGTGCGGAGGAGCTGGGGGAAGGCGATGGTTTCGTCCGTACCCTCTTTTGTCCAGCGGTACGAGTTGACGTTCTGGCCCAGAAGGGTCACTTCTTTATAGCCGCGCGCTTCGAGGTCGTGCACCTCGCGCAGGATGCTCTCCACGTCGCGCGAACGTTCGCGGCCGCGGGTGTAGGGCACAATGCAGTAGTGGCAGAAATTGTTGCAGCCGCGCATGATGCTCACGAAGCCCGAGATGCGGCTTCCGCAGTAGCGTTCGGGCACAATGTCGCGGTAGGTCTCCGTCGTACTGAGTTCGATGTCCATGGCCTTCTGTCCCACTTCGGCCTGGGCAATGAGGTCGGGGAGGGAGAGATAGGCGTCGGGACCTGCCACGAGGTCGGCCCCGTGTTCGTTGAGGAGTCCGTCCTTCACGCGCTCCGCCATGCAGCCGAGCACGCCCACAATGAGTTTGCGGCCCTTGCGGCGCTGTGCGTTGAGGGCTTCGAGGCGGTGTATGATTTTCTGTTCGGCATTGTCGCGCACGGAGCACGTGTTGAGGAACACGGCGTCGGCCTGGTCAATGCTCTCGCAGGGTTCGTAGCCTGCCATCTTCATCACGCTGGCCACTACTTCGCTGTCGGCCACGTTCATCTGGCAGCCGTAGGTTTCTATAAAGAGGTGTTTCATTCGTGTAGGTTGGTTCTGGAAAAGTGTATGCCGGGCGCCGTTGCGTACCAAGTTTTTGTGAAAAAACGCACACGCGCTCGTTTCCAAGTTGCAAAGTTACAATAAAGTTCCGTGAAGCCGCCATTTATGCGGATGAACGGTGCGAACGATGGGCGCGAACGATGGGGGCGAAGTCTCCTGACTTCGCGCTCTACACGGCTTGCGCCCTCTATGGAGGCGACGTTTGAAACGTCGCGTTCTACACGGCTTTCAACGGAAATAAACTCAAAATGTCCACTTTTTCCCTTTTATCCTTCCCTTTTGCGCAAAAATTCCGCCAAAAACTATCCAATCTGCGAGATTTATGCTAAGTTTGCAACCACAACGGATTCCTCCGTTGCTGAGAGAGTCTTACCATTAATATCGCTTGAAAAACGTTCCCGACATACCCCCCCCAATTCAAACTGGGGGCGGGGGAACCTTTTTCGTAACCTAATTATTCAACACACAAACTAAACGCGTTATGAAGAAAAAGTTTACGCTATTTGCCGCAGCGCTGTTGGTAGCCTGCGGAGCTCGGGCGCAGCAGATTCAAGGAACGTTCGACGACAGTTGGCGAGTTAGCCAACCATGGGATTCTGAAAATGGTCTCTACATGAGCGTCCTCGGTACGGAATATGTGCAGCCCAAAAACTGGTGCATCTCAAATGTGAGCGGCGTGACCGTCATAAAGGATCGTAAAGGTGCAACTTGTGTAGGCGCAAAAATAACCGGACGCACTGGGGGAAGTACCGACTACGCCGTTCAACTCACCAATACAGCCAATTCTTACCAGAGCAGCGAGATAGTTCCCGCTTATATCACTTTAGGTACGACTTGGTCAACTTCTAAGACTACTATTGGTTTTTTTACGACAAAAGTCGGCGATAAAGACGGCGGAACATGGGGAGGCAAAACTTTTACCTACAAACCCGACGGCATCAGTTTCTACTACAAACGTAGCCACGCAAGCGGTTCCACGCAACCCGCCTCCGTAGTCGCTTATCTTTGGAAAGGTACTTACACGCAGGCGGACGTGCCTGGAAACAATACGTATATCAGCGATCCGACCACCTGCACCATGAAAAACCGCGACCGCCAAGTGCTCGGCGTTTCCATGTCGGGTTGTAAGGGCGGAGCGACCAGTTCAACAGACGACGCCAAATGCATAGCCAAAATAAACACCACCATTACGGGCAACGCTTCAGACTGGACTTACTATTCCACGGACTTCACTTACGATTCCGACGACACGCCCGAGATGATTAACGTCATCCTCGCCGCATGCGACTATTTCGGCAGTAGCAGCAGCCACAAGGCTGGCGACGTGCTGTGCGTCGACGACGTGCAGCTGCTCTATTACCACTCCCTCACCGCCCTCTCCTACGGCGGCACCTCCATCTACAAAGAAGGCACCACCGCCTACGACCTCTCCTCCAAAGTCTACGACGCCGAACTTCTCTCCTATACCAAGAAAGGCGTGGGCGCCACCGTCGAGACCAGTTACGACGAGGCTTCCGCCCTCCTCACCATCACCGTGAAGGGCAACGACTACGCCTCCAATGCCGACAGCAAGACCGTCTACACCGTACAGTTCAAGAAAGTCGACAAAACGGCGTCCTACCTCACCTCCCTCTCCTACAACGGCACGGCAGTGAAAGGTTTCGACCCCGCCACATTCACCTATGACCTCTCCTCCACGCCCTACAACGCCGACGCTCCCCTCGTCTATACCACCAAGAGCAGCGACGTGACCGTGACGAAGAGCTACAATGAATCTACCGGCGCCCTCTCCCTCACTTCCGTAACGGCCGACTACGATGCCGCCACCGAAACGGGAGCGAAGAGCACCTACACCCTCCAGTTCGACAAACCCACCACCACCGCTTTCACCAACGATTTCTCTGCCGTCGCCGATGATGTGGCGTCGGCCACCGCTTCGGGCGTCGGCTACAGCGTGACCACTTACGCCAAGAGCAACGTGGCTTCCATCGTTTTCGGCAGCCTCACCGTGCCCGTAGGCAGCGAATCGGTCAGCGTAGGTAAAATCAGCGCCTCGGACCTCACCGTGAAAGTGCTGAAGAAAGCCTCCGATTTCACCCACACGAAAGCCATCTACGGCTACTATTGCGAAGGTAAGGTGACCGTCGACGGCACGGACTACGACGCCTCCCTCAATGCCCGCCACGACCTCAACACCGCCAAGTGCAACGTGCGTCTCGCCCTCAAGGACTTCCACGGCAAGGACGTCACGCTCGTCTTCGCCCCCTCTTTCGAAGTGAACAAAGAAGCGGAAATAGCTCCCGAGGAAGGACTCGGCATTGCCCATTTCGTCCGTAAATTCAAGAAGGGATGGAACACGCTCTGCCTGCCGTTCGAAACCACCGTCGAAAAACTCGGTGCCGTGGAGGCCGACACGCTCTCGTCCGCCGTCTCTTCCGACCGCAAGAACGGCACAGCCACCTTCTTGAAGGTCGCCTCAGGCGTTCTCAAGCGCGGCCTTCCCCATCTTGTATACTTCGAAGCTGCCGACAGCGTGAATTTCTACTTCGCCGGCGACGTGAGCGATGACCTCATCGACGGCAACGGCACCATTGACGGAGCACTGCCTTTCAAGTTCACCGGAAACTACGACGGCGTCGTTTCCATGTGCGAAACGTACAATCTCAAGGAGTATGTCATAGGCTACGGCCTTGTCAACAACGGCGACGGCACAGCCTCCATCCGCATTGCCGGCAAGGGTGCCACGCTTCCCTCCACCTGTGCTTTCTTCGGTTTCGAAGAAGACCAGAGCGGAAACATCGACACGAGCATCTCCATCAGTTTCGCCGACAGCGAAGTGACGGGCATCCACGACACCTTCGTTGCCGACCCCACCGGCATCCGTAAAGCCACGGGCGTCTACACCCTCCAGGGCGTGAAGGTCAGCAACGGCTCCACCCACGGCCTCCCCGCCGGACTCTACATCGTCAACGGAAAGAAGACTGTGGTGAAATAATGATTTCCCCAACACAAAACACCAACGAATCCATCCTCATGTACAAGAAAGCATATACGTCTCCCGTTTTGAAGACCATCCTCCTCGCTCCCGAAAACATCATCTGCGCCAGCGGCGAAAAGGACATCACCATCGACAACAAAGACTCCTACGGCGGCGAGTTCGACAGCAGCTCCCACACCTGGGACAGCTCCAACTGGTCCGACGCCGACAGCGACGAATAACAATTCATGTTTCCTAATCACTGCGCCCCCAAACATCCTCGCGACGTTTGGGGGCGCAACGCATGAAGCGAACAATGAGCGAACGATGAGCGAACGATGGGCGAACAATGGGGGCGAGCGATGGGAGCGAACGATGGGGGCGAAGTCTCCCGACTTCGCGCTCTACACGGCGTGTCCGCCCTCTATGGAGGCGACGTTTGAAACGTCGCGTTCTACACGGCGCTTCGCGAA
>CAVCAV010000203.1:0-5168 GCA_963600165.1 Christensenella sp. UBA1685
TTCAAACCCTTGACCTTCAGAACCGGAATCTGACGCTCTATTCAGCTAAGCTACGGGGCCTCGTGGCTTTAAGCTTGGCAAAGGTAGTAAAAAGATTCGGAATGGGCGGGCGGTGAAGGGGGCGTTTTTGTTTCGTGTGGTGTAAGGCGCATGCCGTGTAGAACGCGACGATTCAATCGTCGCCTCCATAGGGGGCGCACATGCCGTGCAAGCGAAGTCAGGAGACTTCGCCCCCATCGTTCGCCCATTCGCGAAGCGCGCGTTATACCGATGCGGGCTGGTTGACGGTGATGTTGGTGCTGATGCCGTTGGAGGTGAGGGTGAGGGTGGCGGTGCGTGCCTGGCCCGTGGTGTTGGCCTGTACGGTGAGGTTCACTTTCTCCTTCACGCTTGCCGTGAAGCCGGAAGTCTTCTCGGGAGTAATCCAGTCGGCAGAGCTGGTGAGGGTGGCGTCGGCCGTGTATACGGTGAAGGTGACGTAGGAGGTGAGGGGATAGGACGACTTCGTGGCCGTGAGGTTAAGGGAGAACGTGGGCATGGTGGCCGACGTCGTTTCCTTGTAGGCCGAGGGGTAGCTGATGTTGAGGTAGGGCTGCTGCACCACGGGGGTGCTCACGGTGCCGATTTTCTCAAACGAACTTACCACGGCAAGCTGGCTTTGGCGTGTCTTGCCCGTGTTGTTGGGCTGGAAACTGAGGTCGAGGCGCATGCTGCCCACGTAGCCGGCGGGGATGGTCACGCTGATGTTGTTCTTCTGTCCGCCCTGCACCGACACGTCAAACCAGTCGGCGGTGTTGTTGAGTGTCCAGGAGTCGTAGCTGATGACGCGTGTGGAGTCGACCGTTTGGTCGGCGTAGGCCACAATGCCTTCGCTGCTAACGGGGTAGAACTGTGTGCTGTGGTATTCGTTGGTGCCTTCGTTGCAGGAGGTCAGTGCCAAAACGGCTGCTGCGGCACAAAGGATGGTTTTGATCTTCATAGGTCTGTTTTGCGGTTTATGGGCGGTCCTTGGTGGACTGCCCTTACGTTTATGTAAACGCCGGGGTGTGCGGAATCTTGCTTGGGGAGGGCGGAAAATGTTGGGTAATTTAGTACCACTCCACATTCGTCGAGTACGAGCTGCGTTTGTCCCACTTGAGGGCGTCGGCGAGTTCGGAGGCGGTGGCGCGGAACGTGAAGTTGAACGACGTGTAGGGCTTGAGCACCACGGAGGCCGACATTTCGAAGCAGTGGAGGTCGCGCGAGAGCGACATGGTGGTCATCGACAGCTTGTGCTGGTTGAAGTCGTAGCCCGAGGCGAAGGTGATGTTCCATCCGTCGGCAATGCGCACGTAGCCCGAGGCGTTGAGCGTTTGCGTGAAGGAGTAGGGGTAGCGCATGCGGCGCACGTTGATCTGCCGCGAGCGGTCCTCCGCCATCGTCACGCCGTACGAAACGGTGAGCGACCACGGCATGGAGAAGGTGAGATAGCCGTCTTCGTCGACCTTGGCCTTTTCCTTGCTCTTCTTCTTGGGTCGTGCGTCGCGCGTGGCAAGGAGGTCGGGGTCTATGTTGGCGTCTTCGAGGTCGGTCTCGTCGTCGGTGTCGGCGGCGGCCTGTTTGTCCTCGCTCTTGCGTCCGTGGAGTTTGTCCATGAGTTTGCTCCACGTCTGGTTGTTGAACGTGTAGGAGAGGTTTTGCGACATACCCTGGAAACGTCCGAAGCGGCCGTAGCTCCACTCCGTGCGGTCGGAGGTGACCACCTGTCCCTGTTCGTTGAACTTGTAGGCGTAGGTGGCAAACACGGCGTTGAGCGAGAAGGTGTAGCTCTTGGTGAGCTTCAGGCGGAGGCGTGTGGAGAGGTTGCTCCAAGGCTGCGTCTTTGCCGCCAGGTTGTACGACATGGAGGCGGAGAGTTCGTCGATGAGCGAAATCTTGCGCATGCCGGTGGTGTCGCGGTCAGACTTCACCTTCATCTCCAGGTTGTTCGACACGGAGAAGTTCAGCAGGCCCTGCTTCGTGCCCGAGGGGTAGCTGTAGAGCCCGTTGGAGTAGGGCGAGTAGCGCACGTCGGTCACGTTGCCCTGTGCGTCGATTTTGTCGTAGTGCTTGACGTAGCCGTAGCGCGAGGTGGTGAAGTCGGGGGCGTAGCTGAAGCTCACCGAGGGTTTGAACACGTGGCGAATGGCAATGATCTTGTCGCCGAAGAGCTTCTTCCACGGTTTGTAGAAACCGTAGAGCGTGGTGTTGGCCGAAACGCCCACGTTCCAGTCGTAGAGGTTGTAGAAACCGTAGGTCGTGTCGCACACCTCCTGCTGCAGCTGGCGGTCCCACGAGCGGTCAATGCGGCTGGCGTACATGATGTCGCGGAAGGAGAAGGAGGGCGAAACGTTGATGTATTTGAACAGCTGGAACGTGGCGTCGATGGGAATGCGGTGCTGCATGCCGTTGCGCCAGTCCTTCACGAGGTTCGACTTGAAGAGGAGGTTCTCCTTCGTGGTGATGCTGTTGCTGAGCTGTCCCGTGTAGGACATTCTTATCTTCTCGTACCAGCGCTCCTTGCCCGCCTGCTTCTTGCGGCGGAAGGGGTAGAAGCTGCTGAGCGAAATGCTGAGGTCGGGGAGCGTCACGGCTATGGACGAGTCGCGCATGTTCTGCGTGAGGTTGGTGGAGCCGGAAATGGTGAGTCCGATGTTGGAGAACGTGTGGCTGAAACTTACGGAGCTGGCACGTGTGCTCTGCGTGTAGGAGAGCGGGTTGTACATGCTCGTGAGGTTTTTGCGCTCATAGTTTTCCGAGGCAAAGTTCACGCGGGCGGAGAACGACGTGTTGGGGCTGGCCTTGGAGTCCTTCGTGTGGGTCCACTGTATCTTCAGGCTCTTCGTCACGGAGTAGTCGGGCATGTTCTTTTCGCCCTCCACCGTGCGGAGGAAGCTGAAGTAGAGGTTGCCGTTGTAGCGGTAGCGCTTGCGGTAGTTCGTTTCGAAACTGGCGCCCCACGAACCCTTTGTGTATATTTCGCCGAGCAGCTTGAGGTCCATGTAGTCGCTCAGGGCGAGGTAGTAACCGCCGTCGCGGAGGTAGAAGCCGCGGCTCGTCTCGTCGCCGTAGGAGGGCATGATGAAGCCCGACGAATATTTTTTGTTGAAGGGGAAAAAGCCGTAGGGGATGGCCAAGGGAAGGGGCACGTCCTCCACCACGAGGTAGGCGGGACCGAAGATGGCCTCTTTGCCCGGACGCACTTTGGCGCGCGAGAGTTTCAGGTAGAAGTGGGGATGTTTGGCGTCGCAGGTGGTGTATTTGGCGTGCTCCATGTAGAGCGTGCCGTCGTCGGTGCGCTTCGAGCGCTCACTGTTGAGAAAACCGTTGCCCTGCGTGGTGCTCACGTTGGAGATGAAGCCCTTCTTCGTTTTGAAGTTGAACGACATCTTCTCGCTCTCGTACTGGTCCGAACTCTGTTTGTACACGGGCTTCCCGTCCTCTTCGTAGGCTCCCGTAGAGTCGCGTTTGCCCTCGGCGTGCACCAGACTGCTGTCCATGTTCATGGTGATCTTGGCGGCGTCGAGCTGCATGTCGAGATATTTTACGTTGGCTTTGCCGTAGAGGTAAGCCAGTCCCGACTGGGCGTCGTAGACCATGGAGTCCTCGGCGGTGTATTCCACGGGCGAGTCGATGCCGGGTTTGCGCGGCTTCACGGTGTCGACCTTCACGGAGTCGGTCGTGAGCGTGTCGCCCAGTGCGCGGTGGCGCAGGGTGTCGGCGGCGGTAGTGTCTGTCTGTGCCGAGTCGGCCGGGGCGGGGTGGGGCAGCGCCGTGGAGTCTGCCACGGTGTCGGCCACGGCCGCAGCGCTTCCGGCCGCAGCGGGACGGAAGTCGGCACGGCTGGCGGTGAGGCACAGCACGGCACAAAGGGCGAATATGACGATGAACGAAGTTCTCAAGGGAATGGAGGGGCTATGTTATCGGGTAGCCGGGGGTGATGTCGTGGATGTAATCGAGGGCGTGTAGAAAGTCAAATGGATATGGGCGAGGGCGGGCGGAAATTCCAATGGATATGAGCGACGGCTGGCGGAAACCTAAATGAACATGGGCGACGGTTGGCGGAAATCCCAATGGATATGGGCGAGGGCGGGCTGAAAGCCCAATGCCAACATAGCCCAGGGCAAGCGAAGCGACACCCTGGGTTAGGATGTCAATAACGATTTTGCGCCCTGAAAGGGCAAAAGATTGTCTATGTCGGTAGGAATGCCGCGCACGTGTAGCCATGGTGTTGCCCTTTCAGGGCGCATAATTGGGGAGATGCGTTTACCCAGGGTGTCGCTTCGCTTGCCCTGGGCTATGTTGTGTTGGCCTTTCAGGCCGTCGTTGCGCAAATCCAACTTACTTTTGGTGCGGCTTCGTTTTGTGCCTTCGCTCAAGCGAGCTCGGGAGAGCTCGCCCCCATAGAGGGCGTGCTAAGCCCCCTCAAACATTTCGGCCCAACGTAGGAAAATCTTTACGCCTTCTTCGCCGAACTTCTCGAGGCTCTGCGCCGTCTGTTCCACGGTGCGCTCGCGTTCGGGGTGGCTTTTGGAGTAAAACTTGTCGGCGTAGCACACCAGCTGTTCTTCCAGCGTTTCGGGGCGGTAGTCGCCTTCGGGAAGCGGCAGGTGCTGCTCGCGTATGTTTTCGGGGGTGAGGCCCGTGCCCGTATGGCGCTCGCAGATGCGTGCCATGTCCTCCAGACCTTCGCCTCGCATGAGCTGTGCGCCCAGATAGCCGTGGAGCAGATAGGGCTGCGTGCCGTGGCAGTGGATGGAGGGGGCGTCGGTGAGGAAGATGCCGATGTCGTGGAGCATGGCCCCGTGTTCCACCGTCGTGCGGTTGAGGTTCATTTCGGGGTGGCTGTCCACTACGGCCAGGGCACGTCGGCACACCTGCCGGCTGTGGTGGAGCAGCAGGCGTCGCAGGTCGTTGTCCTCGGGGTAGTACTTGAAAATGATTTCAAGAGGTGTCATGTATACATAATTTGGGCGCAAAGTTACTGCCTAATGGGGAAATGAGCAAACCTTTGCTTCGCTTCGCTCTGCAAAATGTGCAAATGTGTCGCTTCGCGAATGTGCGAATGTGTCGCTTCGCGAATGTGCAAATGTGTAGATGTGCAAATGTGCAAATGGGCTGCGCTTTGCACCGCATATGGGGGCGACGTT
>CAVCAV010000204.1:0-5104 GCA_963600165.1 Christensenella sp. UBA1685
TAACCCAGGCCGCGTCACTTCGTGCCGTGACCAGGGCTTACGAGTGGTGGCCTTTCAGGCCGCTCGCCGCGCTTCACAATATCGGACAAGTATTTTTTGAACATTCCGAAATCCGCCCCAAACCCTCCAACCCTTTTGCACTCCCCAACTTACACTTTCATGAACATCAAACCGTTTCCACACTTTCAGCAACAGGAGTCGGCAGACTGCGGCCCGGCCTGTCTGCGCATGATTGCCAAGTTCTACGGCAAACTCTACTCTGCAGAAATGTTGCGCAAGCGCTGTTTCATTTCCCGCGAAGGAGTTTCGCTCCTCGGCATCAGCGACGCAGCAGAGTCGATAGGCTTTCGCACGGTCGGTGTGCAGATTTCCTTTCAGCAATTGGTCGAAGACGCCGTGTTCCCCTGCATTTTGCATTGGAACCAAAACCACTTTGTGGTGTGCTACGGCATCGACAAGCGAAAGCGGCACGGGAAAGCAGACTACCGCATACACATCTCCGACCCTGCACGGCAGAAAGTGACGCTCACACGTGCCGAATTTGAGAAATGCTGGCTCAGTTCGCGCAACTGCGATGCCGAAACGGGCATAGCGCTCATGCTCGAACCGGGAGTGGACTTCGGTACCGTTGACGACGATTTCCAGCAATCCAAGAAAAGCATTTGGTCCTTTGCCCGCTATCTGCTTCCCTTCAAGAGGATGGGAGTGCAACTGATGCTCGGGCTCGTTGCCGGCAGCATCATCCAGCTCATCCTGCCTTTCCTATCCCAAGCCATGGTGGACAAAGGTATCAACGGCAAGAACCTCAACCTTATCACGCTCATTCTCATTGCCCAACTGGCGCTTTTCGTTGCCCAACTCCTCATCGGCTACATTCGCAGCTGGATAATGCTCCACGTCAATTCGCGCATCGACATCAGTCTTATTTCCGACTTCCTTGTAAAACTGATGAACATGCCGCTCCACTTCTTCGACACCAAACGAACGGGCGACATACTCCAACGCATTGGCGACCACGGGCGCATCAAATCGTTTCTCCTCAGCAACTCGCTGAACATCGTTTTTTCGCTCTTCAACTTCGTAGTGTTCCTGGGCATTCTGGCCTACTACAGCACTACCATCCTCTGCATCTTCATCGCAGGTAATGCGCTTTACCTCATATGGGTTCTCTCCTTCATGCACTATCGGCGCGAACTCGACACGAAGCGCTTCTACCAGTCGTCTTTGGAGCAGAGCCGCATGATACAAATGGTGCAAGGCATGCAGGACATCAAGCTCAACAATTGCGAAAAGCAAAAGCGATGGGAATGGGAACGCATACAGATGCACCTGTTCCGCATCAGCGTGAAAGGGCTGAAAGTGGGGCAAATACAGCAATCGGGGTCGGTACTCTTTACGCAAACTACAAACATTCTCATCTCGTTCATCGCCGCCCAAAGCGTTGTTTCCGGAGAGATGACGTTGGGTATGATGATGTCGCTCACCTACATCATCGGACAAGTCTCTGCCCCCATCGGCGAATTCATCGGCTTTGCCCAGTCGTTGCAAGACGCACGCATCAGCCTTGAGCGCCTCAACGAAATTCATGCGCAAGACGACGAAGAGAAAGACATCGACACCAAACTATCCGTTCTCCCCAACGACCATACCATCCGTGTGGACCACCTGAGCTACAGCTACAGCGGGGCGGCCCGCGATTACGCCCTCAAAGACGTGTCGCTCACCATCCCCTCCCATCGGGTGACGGCCATAGTAGGAGAAAGCGGATGCGGAAAGACCACGCTCATCAAACTCCTTCAGGGCTTTTACCTTCCCAATGAGGGAAGCATAAAGGTGGGCAACGTGAATCTTGACCTGCTCAATCCCCACCTTTGGCGAAAGTCAACGGGCTCCGTGATGCAGGAAAGCTTCATCTTTTCCGACACCATTGCCAACAACATTGCCCTCAGCACCGATGAAGTCGATGTGGAGCGCATGCTTCATGCGGCACAAATGGCAAACATCGACGGCTTCATTGCTTCTCTCCCCTTGGGCTACAACACCCGCATAGGCATGGAGGGCAACGGCATCAGTGCCGGCCAGCGCCAGCGCATCCTTTTGGCACGTGCCATCTACAAAAATCCCGAATTTATGTTCTTCGACGAAGCCACCAATTCGCTCGACGCCACCAACGAACGCATCATTATGGACAACCTTCGCGACTTCTACCGAGGAAAGACCGTAGTCATCAGCGCACACCGCCTCAGCACCATCAAGGATGCCGACCAAATCATCGTCATGGACCATGGACAGGTTGTGGAAACCGGCACGCATGCCGAACTTCTTCAACACGAAGGCCACTATTTCCGACTTGTAGAAAACCAAATGGATGAAAGTACAACCCGTTGCAAACCCGAAGTCTAATGGAAAGAACTGATAGAAAAAGCGAGATACAACTTCGTTCACCAGAAGTACAACAACTCATAGGCCGAATGCCCAAAGGATTCATGCGCTACGGAACAACGCTAATTCTCTCCCTGCTCATTCTTGTACTCATTGCGTCCGCCTTTATCCCTTACGGTCGGAACGGACAAATCCGTTTACGGATTCTACCCAACGAGCGCACTCGGAAGGTTTGTGCTGAGACTGACGGAACCGTCGTGCAATGTTTCTCTGAAGGAAACGCTTCCGTTTGTGCGGGCGACACCCTCTTGTCGTACAGTACACCCGACGGAAGCATCCGCCACATACTATCACCTCAAACAGGGACAGTACATTTCCGCCGTTTCTGCGTCGTTGGTGAAGACTTGAAAAAAGGCGAGGCGCTCTTGGATATCCATTCCGCAAGCGCCCCAAAAGAGAAAGTATTCGCAATAGCCGACAGTGTCCCCTCTTCAACGGACATTTCAAGTCTTGACAACTGCACGACCAAAGTAGGTGACATGACGCTTACATTCCGTGTAAAGCGCACACTAACCGACCCTTCAACTCACCTCCGCAGCGTGCTCCTCGAATCCGTTCAAACCGCAAGCGTCACACAAGAATTTACAACCGACCAAGCAACAACCTCCGAAGGTACTCTGCTCGGCCAACTTTTCGGAAAACGTTTTTAGTTCAGCCATGCGCCCTCTATCTGTGGGGGCGAGCTCTCCCAAGCTCGCATAAGCGAAAGGCACGAAGCAAAGCACATAAGAACCACTTTGAGGCTAGGCAATCCAATTTGATGTGCCCATTTTTCAAAACGAATCAGCCCACTTAACGCTTTAACACAAGGAGTTTTGTGTTTGCTTGGAACGGGCTGAATTCAAAACTTCGTGACCTAAAACGTTAGGTAAGCTCAACCTATTTTTTCCGAATTCACTGCTTTTCAACACAAAATCAAACATTTTATCGTTTCAACCCTCCGACTTTAGAAAAGAAACGTATATTTGCAGCACACATTCAACCTTTCCTACCATGGAACAGCTGACAACATATATAATCAACCTTCCACGTCGTTCTGAAAGAAAGGAATCGGTCCTCAAGGAATTTGAGAACCGGGAAGAATTTGATGTGCATGTTTTTGAAGCTTACGAACAGCCAAGAGGTGCATGGGGACCTCGTCTACAACATAACACTCTGACATTACCTGCCATAGAGATGGCACTTTACTAACAAACAAAGCATCATATCATGAAACGCTTTAAACAAAAAAAAACAAATGTGCATTAAATGTCGCATTTTGTCTCTCCTAGTATTTACCCTCTCCGTAATACCAGCATTTTCCCAAGAAGGTATTGTGACCGGAAAAATCCGCGATTTACTAACCGAAAACGGAATAGACTCAACAGCCGTAACACTTCTTACTGCAGATAGCGCAAGAGTAGGTGCCGCCTACGCCACCTATTTTTTAAGCATGACCCAGATTGACGGAAAATCCGTATGGGCCGAGAATCCCAAAGACGGGGCCGTATTCCGCATAAAAGTGCCCAAACCCGGGAAATATATACTGCGCTGTATGGCTGGAGGCTACCGAACTGCATACTTTCCGATTACAGTAAACTACACTGCCAGCAAAACAACGTTCGATGCCGGCGATTTCTATCTTCAGGAAATCAGCACACAAATAGCAGAAGCCGTTGTTACGGGAACAAAAATACGCATGTTCTACAAAGGCGACACCCTCGTCTACAATGCATCGGCCTTTCAGCTACCCGACGGTTCCATGCTCGACGAACTTGTAAAGCAACTTCCCGGTGCTGAAATCCGCGACGGCAACGTCTACGTCAACGGACGCATGGTTGAGAACCTTCTTTTGGGAGGAAAAGATTTCTTCAACGGCGACCCGCGCGCCGCATTGGCCAATCTGCCCGCCTACGTCATCAACAACGTAAAAGTCTACGAAAAACGCGGCGAAAAGAGCCAAACTACAGGCACGTCCATGGGCGACGAGCAATACGTCATGGACGTTCAACTAAAAAGAAAATACGTAGGCACCTATTTGGGCCAACTTGTGGCCGGATACGGTACGGAAGACCGCTACCAGGCCGGACTGTTTCTCATGCGATTCGATGACCGCCAAAGTTTCAACATCATGGCAGACTTCAACAACCGCAACCAGAACAACCAGTACAGTCGAAGCGGTGCAAGAAACAAGAGCGATACCAGCGGCAAACACCGCCGCAACTACGTAGCGCTCAACTACCAGTTTGAACCCCACGGACGCCTTCGCTTCACCGCAGGAGCCACATACAACGACAATGCCTTGCACAACGACGGAGGCTCAAGCACCGAAAACTATCTTTCGGGAGGAAACACCTTCACGAGAATGGCCACGTCGTCCTATACGGACAATATGGCCGTCTCGGGCAACACCCGCCTCACGCTACGCCCCAAAGCCGGAAGGTTCTACGAATTGTTTTATGCCGTCAACTACGGAAAGAACAGCGGACACAGCAACGACCGCACGGCAAACTACAACGCACAGCCGCCCTCCATGGACTTCCACGCTCTTCTCGACAGCACCTTCCTCCAGCCTTCGGCAACAGCCCAACTGCAGTCGCTCCTGCAAAGCCGACTGCAAAACCTCTCACGCTTCGACGGAAACGAGCTGAGCCACAATGCGTCTGTCCTGATGCACCAGGCC
>CAVCAV010000205.1:0-5048 GCA_963600165.1 Christensenella sp. UBA1685
TACTCTCTTCACGCGGTTGCTCACGGAGGTGAGCACTTCGTAGGGAATGGTGTCGAGCAAATCGGAGAGCACGGTGACGGGAAGGTTGTCGCCGAAGATTTCCACGCTGTCGCCTTCCTGGCAGGGAATGTCCGTCACATCTATCATGCACACGTCCATGCAGATGTTTCCGAGATAGGGTGCTTTTTTGCCTTTCACGAGGCAGTAGCCCTTGCGGTTTCCAAGGTGGCGGTTGAGTCCGTCGGCATAACCGATGGGTATGGCTGCCACACGCGAGTCGCGGTCCACGATGGTGCGGCGCGAATAGCCTATGCTGTCGCCTGCCGGCACATCGCGTATTTCGAGTATGGTGGTGCGGAGCGAGGTCACGTTGGTCAGACGGCGGTTGTCAATGGGGTCGATGCCGTAGAGGCCCAGACCGAGGCGCACCATGTCGAGATGGCGTTCGGGAAAGCGCTCTATGCCGGCACTGTTGCAGATGTGGCGCAGAATCTTGTGGGAGAAAGCTGCCTGGAGGGTTTTGGAAGCTTCGTCGAAGAGTTTGAACTGCTTGGCGGAGAAGTCGTCAAACTCGGGCGAGTCGGAGCCTACGAAGTGGGAGAATACGGAACGTGGAATGACGGCGGTCTGGTGTTTCAGCCGGTCAATGAGCACGGGCATGTCGGTCAGCGGATTGAAGCCGAGGCGGTGCATGCCGGTGTCGAGCTTGATGTGTACGGGAAAACCTTGTATGCCTTGCTTTTCGGCGGCACGGATGAGTGCTTCAAGAAGTTTGAAACTGTACACTTCGGGTTCGAGGTCGTATTCGAAAAGGGTGTTGAAAGCCGACATTTCGGGGTTCATCACAATGATGCCCGAGGTGATGCCGGCGCGTCGCAGATCGGCGCCTTCGTCGGCCACGGCCACGGCCAGATAGTCCACGCCGCGGTCCTGCAAGGTCTTCGCCACTTCCACCGAACCCGCGCCGTAGGCCGAAGCCTTCACCATGCAGGTGATCTTCGTTTCGGGTTTCATGAATGAACGGTAGAAGTTGAGGTTCTCGGCAATGGCTTCGAGGTTGACGTCGAGCATGGTTTCGTGCACCTTGAGGGAGAGTGCTGCGGTGATTTGCTCAAAGCCAAACTGGCGTGAACCTTTCACGAGCACCATTTCGTGGTTGAGCGTGTCGAGCAGTCCGCTCTCAAGCAGTGCCTGGCTGGTGGGGAAGAACGTTTTCTTCACGCTGAAAAGGCTGTGGGCGGCAGAAATGGCCGGGCCCACGCCGATGAGGCGCTGTATGCCGCGGTGCTCTATCATCTCCGCCACTTTCGTGTAGAGTTCCTCTTCGGGTATTCCGCTTTGGAGTATGTCGGAAAGGATGAGCGTACGGGGTTTGCCGGCCTGTTCGGGACGGCGGTTCACGAAGTCGAGGGCAATGTCGAGCGAGGCGACGTCGGAATTGTAGGTGTCGTTCACCAAACTGCATCCCCTCACGCCCTGAATCACCTCGAGACGCATGGCTACGGGCTCCAGGCGCATCATGCGGCGCGCTATTTCCTCGGCGGGAATGTGGAGATAGAGACATACGGCCAGGCAGTGGATGGTGTTGGCTGCCGATGCACTGTCGGTAAAGGGTATGCGCATCTCGCCGTCGGTTCCAAGGTAGGAATAGCGGATGAGGGTGGAGTCGTCGCAGGGTTCTATTGCTTTGACGAACAGGGGACAGTTGCTGTCGGCTTCGGACCATGCCAGCTGGTCGCCTTTGCACATGGAGGTGGCCACGCATTCGCGGATTATGGGGTCGTCGGCGCAGTAGATGAGCACGTCGGCGTCCTGGAAGAGGCTGAGCTTTTCCTGACACTTTTCTTCTATGGTGGAAAAGTTCTCCTGATGGGCGGGGCCGATGTTGGTCATCACGCCTATGGTGGGCTGGATGATGGCACGCAGGGCCTGCATCTCGTCGGGTTGCGAAATGCCGGCTTCAAACACGCCGATTTGCGTGTGTTCGTCGAGCAGACACACGGAGAGGGGCACGCCCACCTGCGAGTTGTAGGAACGCGGCGAACGGGTCACGTGGAGCGACGGACTGAGCAATTGGTAGAGCCATTCCTTCACCACGGTTTTTCCGTTGGAACCCGTCACGCCGATTACGGGCACTTCAAACTCTTCGCGATGGCGCTCGGCAAGACGCTGAAGGGCCTTGAGCGGACTTACCACGAGAAGGAAATTGGCATCGGGGTAAGCCGTTTCGCGTTCTTCGGGCACTTTCCCCACCACGAAGTTGCGCACTCCGCGTCGGTAGAGGTCGGCAATGTAGCGGTGTCCGTCGCCGAGTTTGGTGCGGAGGGCAAAGAAAAGGGTGGTCTCGGGAAATGCCAGCGAGCGGCTGTCGGTGAGCAGCCAGTCTATCTCGGCCGGGTTCTGACCGAAACGGCGTGCGCCGATGAGGGCGGTTATGTTTTCTATTGTGTAATGCATAGGATATGCAGATGAATGTTCAATTGATGCCCAACTGCGCTTCAAGGCAGCGGAAGGCGGCGAGGCGCTCTGCCTTGCGGGCCTGGAATTTTTCGTATTCCGCGCCGTGCCGGTGCAGGGGGCGGTGGGCTTCCATGCGGAGGAGGGCTTCCTTTTCACGGGCTAAGTTGGCCAAGCGAGGGGTGAAGGCCCATGTGCGGAACGTTTGCCACACGTAGTCTATGGCCTGTGCGGAGGGATGGAGCATGTCGGCCTCGTAGAAGCGATAGTCGCGGAGTTCGTCGTTTACTATTTCAAAAGCGGGGAAATAGTACGTCCATGTGGGGTGTGCCTGGCAAAGGCGGTCGATGAGCAAAAGCAGTCGGGCCTTGATGAGGGCATTGCGGTGCATGCCGCACTTGGCGTAGCGGTAGGGACTGAGGGTAAACACCACCTTCAGTCCGTTGCGCTGCTGCTTGAGCCGGGCAAGGAGATTGTTCCACTTCGTGAAAACGTCTTCGGCGTCGGCAGTCAACTCGGTGAAGAGTGCGGCGGACTGTTTGTGGCAGTTGGCCACTACGGTGCGCGAGTCGGTGCCGTCGGTGAGGACGTACACGCTGTCGGTGCTGAACGTCACGATGAGCAAATCGGTGCGCAGCCAATGGTCGTGGGCGTTTTGCCAAGCGGCAGAGAGCAGGTCGTGGAAAGCTTCGCGGCTTTCTGCCGAGAGTTTGGTGGAACACATCCAGTTGCTCCAGTCGCCGGCGGAGGTTTGGAACGTATAGTCGTCGAGGCGTGAAGCCTCCAGCGAGTCGCTGCTCACAAAGCCGAGCGTGTTGGCAATGGAAAGGGGATTGTAGAGCACGCCGAACGGATTGCTTGCCGCATGGCATTCGGGCAGTGCGGCCTCGAGATGCCCGCCTATGTGGTCTGCAAAGCAGGAGCCGAGGGAGAGCACACGGGTGTTGACGTCGAGAAGCGGCGCCGCATCAGCAATTTTTACGGGTGTTCGAAATTCCATTGTTCGTTCGTTTCTGGCTTTTGGCAAAGACACAAAGTCTCTTACTGATATGTGGTTACTGCAAAAGTACAACTTTTCTCCATACGCATTTGCTGCGCATTCCCAAAAAGTCTTTGCGCTTTATGGCCTTTGGCGTACCTTTGCTCTGCATTTTTACAAAGACTGATATGAACATCCTTTTCCTTTCCGACATTCACGGCTCTCTTCCTGCGCTCGACGCAGTGCTTGCCTACTACGATGCCCACCACTACGACCTGCTGGTCCTGCTGGGCGACATTCTCAACTACGGCCCGCGCAACGGACTGAGCAAGGGCCTCGACCCGCAAGCCGTGGCAGAGCGTCTCAACGCCCGTGCGGCCAACATCGTGTGTGTACGCGGCAACTGCGACTCGGAGGTCGACCAAATGCTCCTTTCCTTCCCCATCCAGAGCACCTACTCGCTGGTGGTGAACGACGGACTGCGCTTCTTCATCACGCACGGCCACGTCTACAACGAGAAGAATCTGCCGAAGAGCCCGTCGTGCGACGTGTTTGTCTACGGCCACACGCATCTCTTCACGCTTCAGGCGGCACGTCCCGAAGAAGGCCGACCCGCCATTCTCAACACGGGTTCGCCGACGTTCCCCAAGGGCGGCAATGTGCCCACTTTTGCCACTTACGAAAACCGTACGCTCTCGCTCCGCACGCTCGACGGCGAGGCGATTGAACAACTGGAACTTTAAATCAAATCAATTTGGAGCCTCTTTCTTCTCTCGAACAGCTTTACGCGGAAGGGCGGCTGAGCCTGCGCGCACTGAAATGTTGCCGTCAGGCCCGGCTGCAGACGGTGCGCGACGTGGCGCTCTACCACCGCGACGACCCTCGCTACACCACGCTGGCGGGATGCGGCAAACTTACGCGGCGCGAACTCAATGCGCTCATCAAGGAGGCTTACGGCCGCTTGGCGCTGACGAAAGCGCAGCTTGAAGAACCGGCTGCGCCCTTGGCATCGGAAGGTTCGTGGCAGGAGCGTTGGGAATCGGCAGCGGCGGCTGCGCGTTCCGAAGTGCCGGCCGCCGACATCCCAGAGGGGAGCGTGGCGGCGGAATGGTTGGAAGAGGGAACGCTCACGGCCTCCGACGTGGCTTTTCTGAGGAAATGCGAGGCTTACGCCCAACTGGTCCGCGCGCAACGGGGTGTCCCCCACTCCACCGCCGATGTGGCGCTCCACCAATGGTTTCTCAAGCAGTGGAACGCACAGTCGTCGCTCCCGCCCCACCGCAAGCAACTCTTTGAGGAGTTGGTGGAGAGGGTGTCTTAGCACGATTTGAGGCGAACGATGAAGCGAGCGATGGGGGCGAGCTCTCCCGAGCTCGCTTGCGCGAACTAAGCAAAATATGCAGAGAGAATAAAACGTTCAAAACAAACAAAACGGCTGCGCCTTCAACCAACGAAAAAGGCGTAGCCTTTCGTTTTGAAAGTTCACGACAGTTGTGTCTCAAAGGCGCAGCTTGTTTTATTTGTTTTGAACGTTTTATTCTTAACGTTTGCAAGCGCATATGCAGAGAGAATAAAACGTTCAAAACAAACAAAACGGCTGCGCCTTCAACCA
>CAVCAV010000206.1:0-5019 GCA_963600165.1 Christensenella sp. UBA1685
GCGACGTTTCAAACGTCGCCTCCATAGAGGGCGCACACCGCTTCGCCGCACACCATCGCGCAGATGTCCCCGCCTAAGGGGGCGACGATTGAATCGTCGCGCTCTACACGGCATGCGCGCGCTCTACACGGCATGCACGCGCTCCACGCGACGTTTCAAACGTCGCCTCCATAGAGGGCGCACACCGCTTCGCCGCACACCATCGCGCAGATGTCCCCGCCCATGGGGGCGACGATTGAATCGTCGCGCTCTACACGGCGCTTCGCGAATGTGCAAATGTGCAAATATGAAAATGTGCAAATTTGCTGCGCCGCACGTTCGCCCTCCATAGAGGGCGCAAGTGCAAAGTTTACAATAAGTTTTGTAATTGTGGAAGGTTTTGGGCTGTTTTCTTGCAGGCGTTCGCCCTCAAAACGCACATAAAAAAAGCCCCGAAGCTTCGTTTGCTTCGGGGCTTTCTTTTTATAAGCTCGTTTCTTCAGTGAAGAAGAAAGTCGGTGGCGTGTGTTACTTCACGATGACCTTGCGACCGTTGACGATGTAAACGCCGCGCTGGAGCTTCGTGGGATCCGTTGCGTTGAGGCGAACACCGCCGAGGGTGTAGATGGCTGCGGGTGCAGAGGCGTTGCCGATGATGGTGTTGATCTCGGTAACCTGGCCTGCGATGTCGGCGTCGGCGGCTACGTTGGGGTTAGCCACAAACTGCCAAGAGCAACCGTGGTCGTCGCTGCTCCAGGTGCTCATGAGGCGCGAGGGGAAGGCGGCTGCCGAGCAGAAGTAGGAGTAGGAGTCGTTGTCGTTGGAAGTGAATGCGAACTTGCCGTCGCCGAGGTCAACCACGCTGAGGAGGGTGATGTCGTCGGAGAGCTGGCAGGCGAGCTTGCTGTCGGTGGTGGTGGTGAGGTACTTCTTGGCGCCGAGGTTGTAGATGGCCACCTTGTCGTTCTTCTTCACTACCATCCAGCTCTGGTTGGCCGAAGTGATGTCGAAGTCGACGGCTGAAGAGCTGAATGCGGTCTGCTCGGGAACGTTGGCAGCCCAGATGTCAGTTCCGTGAGCTTCGTCGTAAACGGCGTAAACCACGTCGGTGGGGTTGTAGAGCACGTAAGCGGAGTCGGTGCTGAGTTCGTCGAGCGAGCTGACTGCTTCGCCGAGGGTGGGCACTACGCGCGTTGCCACGGTGGCAGCGGGGATGACAACGCCATCGGCGTTGGCCTTGTTGGCGAACATGAACGCCGTTTCGAGCGTGAAGGTGTCGTTGCCGCTGAAGTAGAACTCTACGTCGCTGCCGGTGGTGGTGTTGCCGGTTACCATGTGGTAGTAGCTGTCTTCACCTTCACCTACGAGAGCGTAAGTGTAGGGGAGTGAGAATCCGTCGGCCTTGAGCGTGATGGCGAGTTCTTCGTCGCTGCCTGCGAGGTTGGTGAGCACGAGGTTGCCTTCGTCGTCCTTCTTGATGGTGAAGGTGGTCACGGCTTCTTCGCCGGTTTCTTCGCCGTAGGTGTCGGTGGCGGCGTACTTCATCTGCCAGTTGCCCACGAGTTCGTCGGCGGTCATGGTGTAGCTCTTCTGCTGTGCGAAGACGGCACCTGCGCAGCTTACGGTGTAGGTTTCGCTTACGCCGAATTCGATGGCGTCGGCGGCGGTGAGGGTGTAGAGGCCTTCGTCGCTCTTCTCAACCTTCACGGTGAAGGGCTTGCTGCAAGAGAAGCTCTGCCAAGTGGCTTCGTCGTACATGTCCCAGTACTGCGTGGCGGTGTTGGCGGGATAGTTGAAGGTGATGGTCTGCGCTTCGGCGTTGTAGTAGCCTACGTAAGCCGAGTCGACGTAAACCATTTCCATTTCCTCCATGTCGTAGCTTGAGCTCTGGGGCGTGCCGAGCAGACCGGTCATGAGCACCTTGCCTTCGGCGTCGACGGTGATCTTGCCGTTGAACGTGGTGGCCATGCTTGAGGCGGGGAATTCTTCTTCGTTGCTTGAAGTCCAAGCGCCGGTGGTGATGGTGTAGCGTCCTGCGAGGTCGGCGGGAGCGGGGTCGAACTTCACGGCTTCTTCAGCCTTGGTGGCGGTGGCGGCGGTCATGATGTAGTTGTCGCCGGTTACGCCGTCCTGCCAGAAGATGCACTGCGAAGCGAGCTGCATGGTCTTGGCGTCGAGCATGATGAAGTCTACGTTTGCCACGGCCTGTGCGTTGCCGATGAGGAGGCTGCCGCTCTCCTGGTCGAAGTAGCCTTCGATGGAGATGCCGGAAGCGGTGACGGTGAGCGGGTACTTCTTGGTGTCGGTGCCGAGGAAGTTGGTCATGTAGAGCGAGCCGTCTTCGGCTTCGGCAATTTCGAAGGTAGAGTTCTTCTCGATGTAGGTGCCTTCTTCTTCGGCGTCTTCGTCTTCAACCTGGAATTTGAGGTTCCACTTGCCGATGAGGTCTTCCTTGTTGAACTCTACAGTGGCGAGCTGCTGGCATTCCATGCCGATGGTGTTCATGGTGTACTCGTCGTCAACCTTGAAGCAGCCGTTGCCGTTGGTGAGGTGGTAGAGACCGTTGTCGTCTTTCGCTACGTTGAAGTTGATCTTGCCCTGGAGCTGCCAAACGCCGTCGGCGCCGGGCACTGTGATGTCGTAGCCTTCGGGCACGGTGAACTCGATGACGCTGTTCTTCTCGTAGTACTTGCCCACGTAGGTGGTGTCTTTCATCACGAAGGCGTCGTCGTCGTCCATGTAGCTCGTGTAGGGTGTGCCCACAAGGCTTGAGAGGTGTACGAGGCCGTCCTTCACGGTGAGGGTGGCGTAGACGGTGTTGGGTGCTTCGGGCACTTCAATGTCGTTGGTGTCGCCCACGAATGCACCCGTGGTGATCTTGTACGTACCTGCCATGTCGGCGGGAGCGGAGTCGGCGGGCACTTCAGGCACAACGTACGAGAAGTTGGAGCTGAACACCACGTCGTTGGCCGTCACGGGTGTGTTGGCGGTAAGGTAACGGGTGTTGAAGCGGAACTTGAGCGTGTCGGCCTTGAGTTCGTAGTTTGCACCGCCTACGTTGACGGAAGCCTTGAGTACGATGGGCTCGGTGAGGTCGAAGCGCCACTTGTTGCTGTCGGCGTCTTTGAGGTAGTCCTTCTTTACCTCTTTGGGAGAGAAGGTGAGCGTCTTGGCAGAGTCGTCCCAAACGCCGGGGAGGGGCTTCACGGTGTAGCTGAATGAGCCTGCATTTTCGTTGTAGTCGCCGATGAAACCTTCGAGACCAGCGGTGCCGTCTTCGTTGACGGTAATCTTGGCGGTGAAGGTAGTGCGTTCGGCAGCGTTGCTGAAGCTTTCCTTTACATTAGCGTAGTAGGCGTCGCTTTCGTCGATGGAGTAGGAACCTACCGTTGCGGTGTATTCGCCTGCGAGCTCGCTGAGGGTGATTTCAGCGTCGATGCCGCCGGGCTGGTCGGGGTTTACGGGGTCGGGATCGGGCGTGGCGGTCTGCTCGGGAGCGAACGTCACGTCGGCGAAGGCGGCCTCCTTTTCAGCGTTGACGGTGAAGTAGACGCTGTCGGTGGTGAGGGTGTACTTGCCGTCGGCGAGGCTGGCCTTGAGCGTGAAGGCCGACTTGAGGCGCCAGCTCATGTAGTCCTCGTCGTTGATCATCTTGTAGCCTTCGGGGAAGGTGAAGGTGAGCGTCTGGTCCGTTTCGTTCCACGTACCCACGTAGCACGAGTCGGTGCGGTCCACGTTGCCCGTCTGCTGGTTGATGGCGGAGGTGTAGGGCGTGTTCACAAGGCCCGTCATGAGGGCGTGACCGTCGGCAGCCACGGTGATGGTGGCGGCGTAGGAAGTGGGGTAGGAGTCAACGTCGAAGTCGGCGTCGGTGGTGGTCCACTTGCCCGTCACGGTGTACTTGCCTGCGAGGGCTGCGGGAGCTGCGTCGAAGGTGCCCACGTTGGGGTTCTCCACAAACTGCCATGCCGAGCCGGCGTCGCTGGCTTCCCACCATGCGAGGGGGCTGCCGCTGCCGCCGAGGTGGGGTGCGCAGCAGGCGTAGTCCATGTCGTCGCTTGCGGTGGAGTGGAAGGCGAAAGTGCCTTCGCTCAGTTCCGTCACTTCAAGGGGCGAAGCCTCGTCGGTGAACGTTACGGCGCCGCGCTGCGTTTTGATGTACTTGCCGTTGGCTCTGTTTTTGATGTAGAGCTTGCCGTCTTCGTAGGTTACGAACCATGCCATGGCCTTTGAGGTGGCGCTGTAGGTAGGCGGCGTGAACGACAGGGTGTGGCCCTCGTCGCCGGTCATGTTTGCTGCCCACACGTTGGTGGTGGAGGCAGAGGCTTGGTAGCACATGTAGGCCGTGAAGTGGTCGTTGTAGATGGCGTAGGTTTTGTCTGCGCTCAACTGCGACAAGTCTGTCACGGCCTCTCCGAGCTGCGAGTCGTAGTCGGCCCACGCGGTGGCGGGGGCTACGAGCAGCAGGAGTGTGGCTGCAATGCCTTTCAGAAATGTGTAGAAGTTACTCATAGTTCTGAATGGGTTTTGTTAATAAATAAATTATGATGTTGATGTATGAAAATCGACTGTTCGTGCGGGAAGTTCCGCTGTCTGTGCTTGTCGTCGTTTTAGTTTTTGTCTCTTGGCAATGAGTGCACGTGGCAAATGTACTTAATTTTTGCGAAACGCAACGCTTTTTGTAAGAAAAATAGGGGAAAGTGCTTACGCTTCGCTCATGTGTGAATGTGCGAATGTGCAGATGTGCAAATGTGCAAATGAGCGGTGCTAGGATTGGCTCATGGGGGCGACGATTGAATCGTCGCGCTCTACACGGCTTTCCCCTCTATGGGGGCGACGATTGAATCGTCGCGCTCTACACGGCATGCACGCGCTCAACGCGACGTTTCAAACGTCGCCTCCATAGAGGGCGCCCACCGCTTCGCCGCACACCATCGCGCAGATGTCCCCGCCCATGGGGGCGACGATTGAATCGTCGCGCTCTACACGGCCGTCCCGCGCTCAACGCGACGTTTCAAACGTCGCCCCCATAGAGGGCGC
>CAVCAV010000207.1:0-5005 GCA_963600165.1 Christensenella sp. UBA1685
AGCCGTGTAGAGCGCGAAGTCAGGAGACTTCGCCCCCATGCGCTACGCCCCCATCATTCGCACAACGCCGTGTAGAACGCGACGTTTCAAACGTCGCCTCCATAGAGGGCGCAGCCGTGTAGAACGCGACGTTTCAAACGTCGCCTCCGTAGAGGGCGCAGCCGTGTAGAGCGCGAAGTCAGGAGACTTCGCCCCCATGCGCTACGCCCCCATCATTCGCACAACGCCGTGTAGAACGCGACGTTTCAAACGTCGCCTCCATAGAGGGCGCAGCCGTGTAGAGCGCGAAGTCAGGAGACTTCGCCCCATGCGCTTCGCCTCCCTTGTTTACTCCACAATCATCGCAAATCTCCCTCTCTTTCCCCGCTTCTTTTCCATTATTTCCCTACATTTGCAGAAACTAAAAAACATCAGTTATGGAAAAAATCAGTAATGGCGTCCTCAACGTGGAGGTTAGTCCCGTGGGCGCAGAAGTGCAGAGCGTGAAAGATGCAGCCAACGGCCGCGAATATCTCTGGCAGGGCGATGCCCGCTGGTGGAGCGGTCGTTCCCCCATCCTGTTCCCCATCGTCGGTGGCATGTGGAACGGCGTGTGCCGCATCGACGGCAAGGAAGTGAAGATTCCCAAGCACGGTTTCCTCCGCGATAAAACGTGGCGCGTGGCAGAAAAGTCTGCCGACAATGTCCGCTTTGAGTTCATCAGCACCGTAGGCACCTACGCCGTCTTTCCTTTCGCCTTTTGCGTGGCTGTAACGTACCGTTTGGAAGGTCGCGTACTCTATGCCGACTTCGAGGTGAAAAACCTCGGCACAGCGCCTCTTTGGTTCCAAATGGGCGGCCATCCTGCCGTCGCACTTCCCGACTGGAAAGAAGAGAACGAAGTGGACGGCTATCTCAAGCTCGAGGGCAATCCCCAATACATTTGGCGTGCCGGCGACCAAGGTTGCCTTGAACCCGACAAACATCCCGTGCCTCTCAACGATGACGGCCTCGTAGAACTGAAGGTGGAAACCTTCGCCAACGAAGCGCTCATCTTCGACGACCACCAGGTGTCCGCTGCCACCGTTCTCGACCTCCAGAAGAAACCCGTGGCCCGTGTAGCCAGCGGCTCGTCGTGCTGGCTCTTTTGGAGTCCTACGGGCGTCCATACGCCTTTCGTGTGTGCCGAACCCTGGTATGGCCTTTGCGACCACCTGCATTTTGAAGGCGACATCAGCGAACGTCCTTTCATCAACTGCGCCAAAGAAGGCGAAACTTGGAAGGGCGGCTATAGCGTAGAGGTGTTCTGAAACATTTCCATTTGACTGATTACGGGCTATAAGCCCGCCCAACCCTCAGATTTCATCCCCTTTTATTATGTCTTGAAAAGCCGTCCCGCGCGCCGGCTTTTCAAGACGTTTTTTCGTTTCTCTTTTGTCCGTTTTTGAGCCCGTCAAAGGGCTTTTTTACCCCGATTTTTTTCTTTCATTGCAAGTTTGTTTCAACTCAAAAGGCTTAACTCTCCCTATTTCAAAGCCTTACTCGTTTTGTGCTCTCGCAAAACAAAAGGTTGTCCAAAAAATCTCTGAAATATTCATTTCGGATAAGCGCAGTTATCCAAAATATTGCCTTATCTTTGCTCACGCTTTCGGGAAAAGCACTTGAGCGTTTGTAGGCTCAGGGCCCCCTTCCCTTCTACAACGAAAGCACCATGATTCCGCTTCCAGGCTTTTTAGATTATTGATATTCAGGGGAATAAGAATAAGCAGAGACAGCTTGTCCAATTCAGCTACAAGTTCCTGATTCATTGAACAGTTCCACTTTCAACGCTCCTTTCCTTCCTCGTTTTAGAGGAGAAGAACGGCAACGAAAGTTTTCCAAAATGGAAAACTTTGGAAGACGGAAAATCTGAAAAGTTTTCCAAAACGAACAACTTCAACGCGGTTTCGCGTGGCTCGAAATGCCTATTTAAGGCACTTCACGCTCCATTTTCGGCAGACTCTTCCAGCTACTCGTTTGTACAGTGCGCAAAGATTGCCGTTTCGCTTCTTCAGCACGCGCCCAACATCCTCGTTGAACCCTAGAAATATCTCCATTACTATGTGCACCGACAACTTCATCATTACAAAGCGCGACGGTTCCACCGAACGCTTCTCAGTAGAAAAGATAAAGGGCGCTCTGCTCAAGTCTTTCGCTTCGCAAAACAAGAACATCGACGCTGAAGGTCTACAGCGCATCATGCAGCGTTTGCGTTTCTGCAACGGCATGAACGTGGAGGACATCCAGAACCAGGTGGAAGTGGCACTCATGGCCGAGCACCACTATGCCGTGGCCAAAGCCTTCATGCTCTACCGCAAACGCCACGAGACCGACCGCGAAACTGCCGACAAGCTGCGCTTCCTCATCAACTACTGCAACTCGGCCAACCCCGCCACGGGTTCGAAGTACGATGCCAATGCCAATGTGGAGAACAAGAACATTGCCACGCTCATCGGTGAACTTCCCAAGCAGGGCTTCATCCGCTTGAACCGCCGCCTCCTTTGCGACCGCATCAAGGAGATGTACGGTAAGGAACTTGCCGACCGCTACGTTTATCTCCTCAAGAACCACTACATCTACAAGAACGACGAAACCTCCCTCGCCAACTACTGTGCCTCCATCACCATGTACCCCTGGTTGCTCAACGGCACAAAGAGCATTGGCGGCAACTCCACGGCGCCCACGAACCTCAAGTCGTTCTGCGGTGGATTTGTCAACATGGTGTTCATCGTTTCCAGCATGCTCTCCGGTGCCTGCGCCACTCCCGAGTTCCTCATGTACATGAGCCACTTCATTGAGAAGGAATACGGCAAGGACTACTACCAGCATGCCGACAAGGTGGTGGACCTCTCTTCCCGTCAGCGCACCATCGACAAGGTCATTACCGACTGCTTCGAGCAGATTGTCTACTCCATCAACCAGCCTACCGGCGCACGCAACTTCCAGAGCGTGTTCTGGAACATTTCATACTACGACAAGTACTACTTCGAGAGCATCTTCGGCGAGTTCTACTTCCCCGACGGCGAAAAACCCTACTGGCCCGCTCTCGACTGGCTGCAGCGCCGCTTCATGACGTGGTTCAACCAGGAACGCACCAAGGCCGTGCTCACTTTCCCCGTGGAAACCATGGCGCTCCTTTCCAAGGACGGCGACGTGCTTGACAAGGAATACGGCGACTGGACGGCCAAGATGTATGCCGAAGGCCACAGCTTCTTCACCTACATGAGCGACAACGCCGACTCGCTGGCTTCTTGCTGCCGCCTGCGCAACGAAATCCAGGACAACGGCTTCAGCTACACCCTCGGCGCCGGCGGCGTGAGCACGGGGTCGAAGTCCGTCTTGACCGTCAACCTCAACCGCTGCGTGCAGCAGGCTACCCGCGAGGGACGCCCTTACACGGAATTCCTCGGTGAAGTGGTGGATCTCATGCACAAGGTGCAGCTCGCCTACAACGAAAACCTCAAGGACCTGCTCAAGAAGGGCATGCTCCCCCTCTTCGATGCCGGCTACATCAACATCAAGCGCCAGTATCTCACCATCGGCGTGAACGGCATGGTGGAAGCTGCCGAAAGTCTCGGCATCACTATCTCCGACAATCCCGAATACGAGAAGTTCGTGGGCGACATCCTCAGCCTTGTGGAGGACACCAACCACAAGTACCGCACGAAGGACGTGATGTTCAACTGCGAGATGATTCCCGCCGAAAACGTAGGTGTGAAACATGCGCGCTGGGACCGCGAGGCCGGCTACTTCGTGCCCCGCGAGTGCTACAACTCCTATTTCTATGTGGTGGAAGACCCCAACACGGACATTATTGAGAAGTTCCGCCTCCACGGCCGCCGCTACATCGAGCATCTCACGGGCGGCTCTGCCCTCCACATGAATCTCGACGAGCACTTGAGCGAACCGCAGTACCGCCAGCTCCTGCGCGTGGCTGCCAAGGAAGGTTGCAACTACTTCACGTTCAACATTCCCAACACGCTCTGCAACGACTGCGGACACATCTCCAAGCACAATCTCCACGAGTGCCCCAAGTGCGGCTCGAAGAACCTCGACTACCTCACCCGCGTCATCGGCTACCTCAAGCGCGTGTCCAATTTCTCCCTCGACCGTCAGCGCGAAGCCGGTCGCCGCTACTACCAGCGCATCGACCAGCACTAAGCCGTTCCCTCCCCTATAAACGGGTTGACAAGCACAGACCAACACTTGCCGCTTCGCTGAAGCTGCGCAATGGCTTTGCTTGCCAACCCTTTTTGTACATTCTCCATTCAGCCATTATGCTCAAATACTATAACCACGACATCGTATTCCAGGAATATCCCGACGAGGTGACGCTTGCCGTCAACCTTACGCTTTGTCCGAACCGTTGTCCGGGCTGCCACAGCGAGTTTCTGCGCGACGACATCGGCGAGGAACTCACCCCCGAGCGCATCGACGCCTTGATTTCCCCTTACCGCGAATCCATCACCTGCGTAGGATTTCAGGGTGGCGACAACGACCCCGAGGCCGTGCTTTCCCTTTGCCGTTACATCCGCAGCCGCTACAACGGCGAGCTCCGCACCGGCTGGTATTCGGGCCGCACCTGGATGCCCGCCCCCGACGTCCTCGCAGCGAGTCTCAACTACATCAAACTGGGCCCCTACATCTCAAAGTTCGGTCCGCTATCCTCCCCCACCACCAATCAGCGCATCTACCGCATCGCCCCTTCCACCGGCGAGGCGGAAGACATCACCCCGCGCATGAGAAAGCACAGGATGTAGCAGCCGTTGAATCTTCCCTTGGAAAAAAGTTTGGTGATTCCAGCTAATAATCATATTTTTGCAGCGACAGTTCCCACCACGCTTCCCGAAGACCAGCGAACCAGGGTGGGGCTTTTGCTTTTTATATATGAGGTATACCAAACAACCGTTGGACTATCCTGACATTCTTGCAATGTTGAAGGAGCGAGGTCTTGTTATCAGTGATGATGATAAGGCCATCAGTTGTT
>CAVCAV010000208.1:0-4947 GCA_963600165.1 Christensenella sp. UBA1685
GAGCGCAGCGACGCGGCCCGGGTATTTGTTGGTGTTTATGTTGCGGCCTGAAAGGCCACCACATCAACCGCTTAAGCATTTGTCGCGGCACATGTGGTGGCCTTCCAGGCCGCGGAGGTTCGGAGGGCTTTAACCCAGGCGCGTCGCTGCGCTCCGTGACCTGGGCTTACGAGTGGTGGCCTTTCAGGCCGCTCGCCGCGCATGGTGAATTTCAGTTATTTGAATGTTACTTATTCTTCTTTATCGGGGCTAAGGAAATCTGCAACAACGAAACTGCTGCCGCCCACGTAGATGAAGTCGTCGGTGCCGGCAGCTGCGTGTGCTGCCTTTACGGCTGATTTTACATCGCCGAAGGTTTGTCCCTGAAGACCGTGTTGCTTTGCCATCTCGGAAAGACGGGTTTCATCGAGCGCACGCTTTACGGAAGCACGTGTCCAGTAGTAATGGGCTTGCGGGGGGAGGAGCGACAGCACGTGGTCGACGTCTTTGTCGGAAGCCATTCCGAACACGACATGTACCTGTGCGTAACGCTTTGTTGCCTCAGCAAGTTGACGGGAAAGATATTCCCAACCGCCTACGTTGTGACCGGTGTCGCAAACAGTCAAAGGATTGTGGCCGACCGTTTGCCAGCGGCCCATGAGGCCCGTTTCTTCACAGACGTGCAAGAATGCGTGGTGTACGTCTTCTTCCGTAAGGGCAAATGTGGAACGGAGCACGTCGGCAGCGGCAAGAATGGTGGCCGCATTGCGCACTTGGCAATCGCCTGCAAGTTCTGCGTCAAATTCTCCCCAGTGTCGGGTGGTATAGTGACGAAGTCCGTTAGGGAGCAAATGGGTTTCGGTGATTTCTCCCTCTTCGTCGGCAAAGCGGATTGGCGAACCTTCTTCTTGAGCTTTTGCCGCGAATACGGGGCGTGTTTCGCTCACTGTTTCTCCCACAACTACGGGGATGCCCGGTTTGATGATGCCGGCTTTCTCCCCGGCAATGGCTGCAAGCGTATGTCCGAGGAATTGGGTGTGGTCGAAACTGATGTTGGTGATGACGGAGAGTACCGGACTGATGATGTTCGTGCAGTCAAGCCGGCCTCCAAGTCCGACTTCAATGACGGCTACGTCCACTTTCTGGTCGGCAAAGTAACGGAACGCCATTGCCGTGGTGAGTTCGAAGAAAGAAGGATGGAGCGGTTCGAAGAAGTCCTTGTGGTTCTTTACGAAGTCCACAACATACTGTTCGGGAACCATTTCGCCGTTGACGCGAATGCGTTCGCGGAAGTCAACGAGGTGGGGAGAAGTGTAGAGTCCCACTTTCAGGCCGCTGTGCTGGAGCATGGCGGCGAGCGTGTGTGCCGTACTTCCCTTGCCGTTGGTCCCTGCCACATGAACGGTGCGGAACTTGCGGTGAGGGTGTCCGAAGTGTGCGTCGAGCAAATGGGTGTTGCTTAAGCCTTCCTTATAGGCTGCTCCACCTACGTGCTGGAAGAGTGGAGCGGAGTTGAAGAGATATTCTATGGTTTCTTGGTAGTTCATTGTGAAGGTCTTTTGATTGCGATATGTGGCGAGAATGAGTTTTTAGGTGATTGGGGGATTAGAGAAAGACTGCAGGCTTTGAGTTGACAAATTCAGGGGGAATACGCTTGACAAAGTCAAGCCGTAAATTCCTCAATTCTCGCCAATTCAAAAAAAGAGAAAAATTCTCCAATTCTCAAATTCTTGACAAAAATAGATTGAGCCGCGCAAGCGAGCTCGGGAGAGCTCGCCCCATCGTTCGTTCCATCATTCGTCCCATTGTTCGCTCTCAGAGTTTGCGGATGTTCATTTTATCCAAAAGCAAAAAAGGAGAACTTGCCCTACTTGCTGCAAGTTCTCCCTTTTTTTGTTGTGAATGTCAATTGTTGAAGTAGTTGCGGAAAGCCTTGAAGATTTTGTCCTTGATTTTGCTGGAAGGCTTCACGCTTTCGCTGTCCTTCATACCTTCAATGGCTTTCTTTTCGGCGTCCGTGAGGTGCTCGGGGATGTAAACGCTGATGTTTACCACAAGGTCGCCGCGGCCGTATCCGTAACCCTGTACGGCGGGAATGCCTTTTCCGCGAAGACGGAGTGCCGTTCCCGGCTGGGTGCCCGGAGCAATCTTGATGCGTGCCTTGCCGCCCACCGTGGGAATCTCTACGGTGTCGCCCAAAATGGCTTGGGGAAGGCTCAGCAACAAGTTGTAGATGAGGTCCTGCTCGTCGCGGATAAGCTCGGGATGGGGTTCTTCCTCAATGATGACCTGAATGTCACCGGGAACGCCGTTGTGCTTTCCGGCATTGCCTTTTCCGGGTACATTGACGACCATACCTTCGGCTACACCGGCGGGAATCTTGATTTCTACAATCTCCTCGCCCTGCACGATGCCGTCGCCGTGGCATTTGGCACAAGGATTCTTGATGATGGTTCCTTCGCCATGGCATTTGGGACAGGGGGCCTGGGTCTGCATCATTCCGAACATGGAACGCTGGGTGCGGAGCACGTAGCCCGAACCGTGGCACTGGTCGCACGTTTCGGCATGCTGGCCTTTTTCGCAACCAGAACCGCCGCAGTCGGGGCAGGTGACACTCTTGCGCACTTTGAATTTCTTCACTACGCCGTTGGTCACTTCGTCCAGCGTGAGCTTGACTTTCATGCGCATATCGGAGCCCTTGAACTGTCGGGGACCCGCATTGCCGCCACCGAAGCCGAAACCGCTTCCGCCGCCAAAGCCTCCGCCGAAGATGTCGGAGAAATGGCGGAAGATGTCGTTGATGTCCATGCTTTCGGCATTGAAACCTCCGCCGAAGCCGCCGGCTCCGTTCACGCCTTCAGCTCCGAACTGGTCGTAGCGCTGGCGCTTCTCAGGGTCGCGGAGAACATCGTAGGCTTCTGCCGCTTGCTTGAATTTCTCTTCCGCTTCCTTGTCGCCGGGGTTGCGGTCGGGATGGTATTTGATGGCCACCTTCTTGTAGGCGCGCTTTATCTCGTCGGCGCTGGCATTACGCTCAACGCCCAATATCTTGTAGTAATCTTTTTCTTCGGCCATATTTTCGTGATGTCTATAGGATGAGTGGAAGTAAAAACTTCAAGTTCCGCTTTTGTCTGTATTGCAGAACCTTTTATTGAAATAGAATGAAAAAGGAGTAGGGGATATCGTTTGAATTACATACCTCTCTTCCGTTTATTGACCTACAACGACTTTTGCGTGACGCAAAACTTTGTCGTTGAGCAAATAGCCGGTTTGTACGCAGTCGATGACATGGTTCTTTTGCGCTTCTTCCTGAGCGGGCACCAAAGCGATGGCTTCATGGAAATCGGTATCGAAACTCTGTCCGATGGTTTCCATTTTCTTCAAGCCCTGGGCACTGAGCGTCTTTTCGAGTTTTCCCAAAATGAGACTTACTCCTTCTTTGAGCGTAGCCACATCGTCGCTCTTCTCCATGTTGTCGGCTGCGCGTTCCAGGTCGTCAAGAACGGGAAGCAAGGCTTCCAACACTTTCGAACCGCCGTTGAGGATGAGTTCGGTCTTTTCTTTGATGGTACGCTTGCGGTAGTTGTCGAACTCGGCAACCTGGCGCAGGTATTTGTCCTTGTACTCTGCAATCTGTGCTTCGGCTTCGGCCAACTTTTCGGCGTCGGTCTTTTCTTCAGCCTTCTTTTCGGCAGGAGCTTCTGTTTGGGGAGCTGTGTTTTCAGCAGCTTCGTTGTTCTTCTTTTCTTCTTCTATTTTCTGGTTTTTGTCTTCTGTCATGATTTATCGGTATTTTTGGCTTCGGCAATGCAAGGAATGTGCCATCGGTTGCCGAATGGTTTAAAGAAAGGCCTTGCAACTGGGATTTGGCAGTTGCAAGGCCATATTATGTAAGGTGCGGCCTTTTATAATGTGTGTTTTGTAGCAATATTGTGCCTCATCAGCACGGAATCATCAAAGCCGCAGCTTGGTATCAGTTGTAAAGCTTCTCGCGCAATTCCTTGACACGCTCGTCGTGGATGTACTCCTCGTAGTTCATGAGTTTGTCAATGGTTCCGTTGGGTGTGAGTTCAATGATGCGGTTGGCTATCGTGTTGATGAACTCGTGGTCGTGGCTGGAGAAGAGGATGTTTCCCTTGAAGAGCTTGAGGTTGTTGTTGAAAGCCTGAATGCTCTCCATGTCGAGGTGGTTGGTGGGGGTGTCGAGGATAAGGCAGTTTGCATTGCGGAGCTGCATGCGTGCAATCATACAACGCATTTTCTCACCTCCGGAGAGTACGTTCACCTTCTTCATGATGTCCTCGTCCTTGAAGAGCATACGTCCGAGGAATGCCTTGAAGTAGACGTCGTTGCCCTCGCCGTATTGGCTCAGCCAGTCGAGCATGTTGTAGTCGGTGTTGAAGAAAGACGTGTTGTCGAGGGGCAGATAGGCCGTGGTGATGGTCACGCCCCATTTGTATTGTCCGCCGGCGGGTTTGGCGTTTTGGTTGATGATTTCAAACAAGGCCGTCATTGCGCGCGGGTCGTGGCTGAGGAATACAATCTTCTCGCCTTTCTCCACTGTGAAGTTGACTTTGTCGAAGAGCACTGTGCCGTCTTCGGTTGTGGCCTTGAGGTCCTTGACTTCGAGAATCTGGTTGCCCGGATCGCGGTCCATCTGGAAAATGATGCCCGGATACTTACGGGTGGAAGGCTTGATTTCGTCGACGTTGAGTTTCTCCAGCATCTTTTTGCGGCTCGTGGTCTGGCGGCTCTTTGCCACATTGGCGGAGAAACGGCGGATGAATTCTTCGAGTTCCTTCTTCTTTTCCTCGGCTTTTTGCTTCTGGTTCTGGGCCTGGCGCAGTGCGAGCTGTGAACTTTCGTACCAGAAGGAGTAGTTACCAGAGAAGAGCGTCACCTTGCCGAAGTCGATGTCGACGGTGTGGGTACATACTTGGTCGAGGAAGTGGCGGTCGTGGCTGACAA
>CAVCAV010000209.1:0-4937 GCA_963600165.1 Christensenella sp. UBA1685
TTGCGTATAACGTCCTTGGGAATCGCAGTTCCGTTTCAATTCACGGCTGATGACAGATTTGTCCTTTTTTATGGCGGCCGCAATATCTTTTTGTTTGTAGCCCGCCTTGAGCATTACGGAAATTGTGTACCTTTGTTCTCGTGTTAAATGACTCATAGCTTACGTTTTTTTGACAGAGGACAAAGTTAGTCATTTACTAGCGGAAGAGAGAGGCCTTGCCTTTCTTTTCCGTTTTCTGTTTTTATAACTACACTTTCACGCTAAAAGTTGCATTTCTTAATTGAACATACGATCCAAATATAATCTCTCTCGGAAAGAGTTCGCTCATGAAGCAACTCTATTGCTCGCTCATTTTGGCGGGGGCGGTAAGCGTACCGACCCTTGCCCAAAATGTTTCAACTGTAGCAAGCAATGTTTCGACAACAGAGAATGTCCAGAAAGAGAATAAGGTTTATACTTTGGACGAATGTATCAATGAGGCGGTGAAGAACAACCTGTCTCTTCGCATCGCCGACAATCAGATAGCGATGTCTACTGAGCAGCGCAAGGAGGCTTACACCAAGTACTTCCCTACGGTATCAGCCTCGGGCAATGGTTTTATCGCCAACAAGGGCTTAATCCAGATGGATATGGGAGACGCAAGTATGTCGCTTGCAAAAAACGGAATCATGGCAGGCATCACGGCGATGCAACCAGTCTATGCCGGTGGTCAGATTATCAATGGCAACAAACTCGCCAAGGTGGGCGAGGATGTCTCTCGCTTGCAACGAAACATGAGCGAGAACGACATTCGCCTCCATACAGAGCAATACTATTGGAACATCGTGATGCTCAAGGAAAAACTAGTTACTCTCGACCAGCTTGACAAGCAACTGGCTAGCGTCCAAAAGGATGCTCAGGCTGCCGTAGATGCAGGCATCCGCAACCGCAACGACCTCTTGCAAGTGCAACTCCGCCAAAACGAAGTTCGCACGTCAAGAATACAAGTAGAGAATGCCGTGGCAACCATGAAAGACTTGCTGGCGCAAGCAATGGGGCATACAGGCGAAAGCATCGACATCGCAGGGGGAACGAAGGTTCTGGCGGATTTGCAATCCGACGGCAAGCAGCGAGCAAGCAACACATTACCCGACTCTCCTCAACAGTATTTCTTGTCTCCAGAGTCTGCGCTTGCTCAGACCAACGAGTATCAGCTCCTCGACAAGCAAATCGAGGCAAACAAACTTCAGTACAAGCTATCCGTCGGCAAGAACATGCCTTCGGTAGCCGTAGGAGGTGCTTACCTATATAACAACATCATGGACAAGTCGCAGAACAGCCTCATCGGTATGTTTACAGTCTCAGTTCCAATCAGCAGTTGGTGGGGCGGCTCTCACGATATGAAGCGTCAGAAGCTCCAACTCATCAACTCGCTCAACGACAAGCAGGACAAGAGCGAGCTCTTGATGGTGAATATGCGCAAGGCGTGGAACGATATGAACGATGCCTACAAGCAAGTTGCCATCGCCCAAGAGAGCATCACCCAGAGCGTGGAGAACCTCCGTCTCAATACCGATTATTATCAGGCAGGAACAGCCACCATCAGCGACCTCCTCGATGCCCAGACACTCTACCAACAGAGCCGTGACAAGTATGTGGAGTCATTCACTAATTACGAGGTGAAGAAACGAGAGTATTTGCAAGCAACAGGTAGGTAGGGGCTGCTAATTTATTGGAGACATGCGACTTCGGGAATCGACCAAAGACCAGGCCGGCCGCAAAAAATTCCAAGGATTCGCTTTTTGAGGTCTCTCCAACCCAATTTTGCGAAAACAAGGCAAAGAAGTCCCCTTAGGAACTTCATTACGTTTTTAGCGAATTTACCCAGGGTGTCGCTTCGCTTGCCCTGGGCTCTGCAAACTTAGTGCTCTGCAAACTTAGTGCTTACGAGTGGTGGCCTTTCAGGCCGCTCGCCGCGCACACAAAACTGCGTGCGTTAAACATTACGCCCCGTTTTGTCCCCTCACTTCCTCCTCTTCACTCCCCTCACGGCCTCAGCCTCGAGCGGATTTTCCGGCCAACAGTGCTTCGGGTATCTGCGTTTCAACTCCTTCCGCACTTCAAAATACGTGCCGTTCCAAAAACTTGCCAAATCCTGCGTGAGCTGCACGGGCTTGAATCCCGGCGAGAGGAGTTCCATAAGCAACGGACACCGTCCGCCGTCCACCCTCGGCGTTTCGGCCATACCGAAACACTCCTGCAACCTTACGCTCAACACGGGAGCCGAAGCCCCCGAGCGGTAGTCGATGCGTATGCGGCTGCCCGTAGGCACTTCCACGTGGGTCGGCGCAAGGCGGTCCACTTCCGCCTGTAGTTCATACGGCACAAGCGACCATATGGCCTGCGTCAAGTCCACCTTACGCAGTTCCGCAGCAGTGGTGGCCACGCGCCCGTTCGTCACAAGGTAGAGCGGAAGCCACTCCGCCGCCGTAGCCAGCAGATGCGGCGTGCTCACGTCGGGCAAAGCCATTTCCGGATGCCACTTCTTCACCTGCGCAATGCGCCGCTGGAGGCGCTGCACCTCCTCGTCCCACGAAAACATGCTCAGGCCGTCCTTCGCCGCAGCTTCGCAAAGAAGCGCTACGAGCCGTTCGTTGTCCGTCACGCGGAGCGGACTGCTGCTCACCACCAGCTGGCCGATGCGCTCTTCGCGCTGCATCGTCACCGAAGCGAGTTTGCCGTTCCACGCAACGTGGTCGCAAGCCACCGTTTCTATGTCGTCCGTACACAAAGGAGCCGCCAGAAACACGCGTCCGTTCTTCCCCGCAGCATGTAGCGAAGCCACGGCAATCCATTCGTGCGAAGTCAGCGGGTCCGTTTGCTCCAACCGCACCGTTCCTCCTCCCGAAAGGCGGTATGTACCCACGGCATCCACGGCCACAGCCACCCGTTCGGGATAGGCCGAAGCGATGAGCGCACCGGCTTCCTGCGGAGCCACGTCGGCATTGTCGGCCTCCACGCCCACCATGCGGCGATACTCGCGCGACACCTGTTCCACCCTACCCCAACGGCCCGGCGAACCGTTGCGGCGCGCACGGCGAAGGGCGGAGATACGCCGTCCCATGTCGCACTCGCCACAGTCGGCCAACGGGTCTTTTTCTTCCAGCAAAGCCGCCACGTCGCACGCCAAAGCCTTTTCGGCGTTCGTCGTGCAACGCAGCATCATGCGCGCAATGCGGGGATGGCAGGGCATGGCCGCCATGCGCTGGCCGAGCGGCGTGATTTTCCCCTTGCCGTCCAATGCGCCCAAACGCTGCAGAAGGTCTGCAGCCTGCGCCACGCTTCCCGCAGGCGGCGGCGTGAGCCAGGGCAGCGCCATCACGTCGCTCTCGCCAAAGGCGGCAATGCCCAGCACCATGGGCGCAAGGTCGGCCTCCAGTATTTCGGCCTGGCGCTGGGCGGCCATCAGGTGGTCCGAAACGGCAGTCCACAGGCGGTAGCACCATCCCGATGCAACACGTCCGGCACGCCCGCAGCGCTGCGTGGCCATGTCGCGGCTGATGCGCACCGTCTGCAGATGGCTCAGCCCGTTGCGGGAGTCGAACACGAGTTTGCGGCACAAACCCGAATCAACCACCACGCGGACGCCCTCTATCGTCAGCGACGTTTCCGCCACAGGCGTGGCAAGCACCACCTTGCGCTGTCCCGCAGGAGAAGGGGCAATGGCTTCGCGCTGCCGTTCGGGAGACAGGTTGCCGTAGAGCGGAAACACGCGCGTGGGCGAGAGCGAGTCGCCGAGCGCGGCGGCACATTTTTCTATCTCGCCCTGACCGGGAAGAAACACGAGAATGTCGCCCTCGTGTTCGCGATGGGCCTGACACACCGTGCGCACCGTCTCCAACGTCAAGTCGTCGGCGCTTACGTCCGACGGAGCGTAATGCGTTTCTACGGGAAACATCCGCCCTTCGCTCTCCACAAGAGGCGCACCGAGTGCCCGGCAAATGGACGTGGCGTCTATCGTAGCCGACATCACCACAATGCGGAGGTCGGGCCGCAGAATCTGCTGCGTCTGGCGCGCGAGGGCAAGGGCAAGATCGGAGTTGATGCTCCGTTCGTGGAACTCGTCAAACACCACGCGGTCCACGCCCTCGAGCGTGGGGTCGTCTATAAGCATCCGCGTGAGAATTCCCTCCGTCAGCACCTCAATACGCGTCTGCTTCGACACTTTCTTTTCAAACCTTACACGATAGCCCACAGTCTGCCCCACAGGTTCGCCCAGCAGCGACGCCATGCGTTCCGCAATTTGCCGAGCCGCAAGCCGCCTCGGCTCGAGCATCAGCGTACGTCCGCCGCCATTCGCCCCGAAATGGAGCGTAAGCGGAAGCAGCGTGGACTTTCCCGCCCCCGGCGGAGCGGTCACCACCGCCGCCTCATGGGCCGCAAGCGCCTCGTTGAGCGCCCCGGCAATGGCAGAAGCCGGCAGCCCACCGGCACGTTCTATTATATCGTTTACAGTCATATGCGAGTTCTGAGTTTTATGCGGATAATCAATTGTAAAGTTCGGAAAGGAAGATGGAAGATGGATGATTCAACTTACAAATGCAACTGCGCCGAGACGGCATTGCGACATTTAAAGTTCGAACAGAACGGATGGCGGTTCCCAATCAGCTTTCGGTCGAATTGTTCGTAGAACCACCTTAAATCCGAATCCCATTTCAGCTGCAAAATTACGCACCCGCCTTATAACAAGCGCCCCGTTTCCCCTCCTCTCCCGCCATTTTCCTTCAAAAATCTCGTCAAAACTCAAAAAAACGTCCTTTCGTTTTGTCCAATTCCCGCAAATGCCTATCTTTGCACCCGCAAACGAGCCACTAAGCGTTGATTCTTCCGAGTCAGCCAGCCGTTTAGGAGAGATGGTAGAGTGGTCGATTACAGCAGTCTTGAAAACTGCCGTACCG
>CAVCAV010000210.1:0-4906 GCA_963600165.1 Christensenella sp. UBA1685
GCGTTTTCTTCGGTGCTGGCTTGGTGCGAAGAGAACTGCGTGTGCCGCTCGCTTCAGCGGAAGCGGGCGTTTGTTTGGCTATATCGGAAGTAATGCCTACATTTGCAGCATTCAAGACATCTGCAAGGATGCTCTTGTAGAGGGCAATACCTCCGTGAGGCTTAGACGCTGCGGTTTGAAGGGTATTGCCCTTGTTTTGTATATTGTCTGCAACGAACACCTCATGCACATACAATCGGTTCTTGTTGTTGTCCTGCATGGCACGGCAGAAGACGTAACATCTCTTGCCATCATAATTGATGGGGTAAGCGAAATAGTGGTTCTGCACACTGTCACGTGTTCTAACAAAGTCGGGCATCGTCCCTAGGTACACTGCATTCCCAAAGCCACCCTCAAGAGAGGTTATTGCATCCAACTTGGCTTGGCCGTAACGATGGGCGAGGGATGTACCTATGGAGCTCTCGTTGATTTCAACTTTGCCTATTTCGGTATTGAACACTAAAGCACCGCCTACGTTTTCTTTCCACCATTCTTCAGCGGCCTTACGTGCAGACTTTCCCTCGGTTTTTACAATCTGCCCGGACTCAACGTCAACGGCTTCAGCCTGTGCAAGCGCATTGCCACGCTCTGACTTTTCCTTGTCGCTCATCTCTGATGGGGCAACCATGCGGTTATCCCCCTTGCGGAAGCTGAACCTCTCGTACCTCTCGTCCTCGCGTACCACGTCATTATATGCGGTCGCGCTCTCCATGTCGAAATTGTCAAGCATATACTCAAGCGTTGACTGGAGATTGCTGAGAGCATCCGTCTTGGTATCTTTGTTGCGCTCTATACCGAACAATCTGCAAATTGCGTCGACGAGGGAGTCCCAAAGATTTTTTTTCTTTAGCAAATCTCGGAATTTGGGATTAGGTAGTTCGGCTACCATTTCGTGCTCGCTAGTCCGACCGTATTGACCATCGAAGTTGGGGTCATTCTTTATTGCGTCATAAATGTCCGAAATTCTACCGCAAGCGCGTTTCAAATCCATGGGTAAACTCATACCGTGACGGATGCCCCATGTAGGATGCTGGTTAAGAATCAACGCATACGCCGTACAAGAGTGGATAAGTTCATGTAACAGGATACGCGCTTTGTTCGCATCAGAATATTGGTCTGAATTGAATGTATTCAGATTGTATCGAACTTTGTCCCCCATAGACGTGCCGTTTTGCACCGTTCCGAATCTTTTCCAAAAAACCCTAATTCCCAACTGCGATGCCACCGAATAAACCTTGTCAAAGAGGTCGCTGATTTCCTTGTCTGTATTGAGTTTTCCGAAGAGCTCCTTCACTTCTTCAATTCCGCTTTCGTGTCTCTTGATACCAAGGTCAGTCCCAGCTGACTTCACGCCATTCGCTGACTTGTATTTTGCTACGGCTTCTTTTACAATCTTGTTGAAACGGTTGATTGCCTTTCGGTTTTTACCTCTCCATTCGGACGGCATTGACTGAACGGCACGATTGACGAATCGTTCTATCATTCCGTCATCATAGCCGAAGCTTGCAAGAGTCTCTTCGATGGAACCTTCTTCGTATTCTCCCGTTGCGATTGTATTCACAAAGTTCAGTTCGGGGTTGGTATCAAAGAAGCCACTACGGTAGAATGCCGTGGGATACCAGTAACCGACTTTTTTGAAAATTGCATCGTCGGCGGCTAGGGCATCGCGCCATGTAAGAACCCAGTTTCCAATATCTCCCACTGCATCATAATCTTTCTCGCTATGTACTTCGTCAAGCATACCCCTTACCGTTTCTTCCACTTCCGCTGAAGAGTAAGTGTAAGGTTCGGCCTTATTCTCGTTATGCCGTATTCCTGCTTCATCGTTTCTCAGCGAGAAACGTTTCTTCACTGCATTCTCCGCGCTTGTGCGTTCCTTCTTGGCTTGGTCGTATGCTTCCTTCAGCCTTGCGACTTCTTCTGCCGAAGTGCCTTTCTTGGCCTTCGCTTTCTCCCATTGCTTCTTGGCATCGGCTTCGATGATGGACTTGGCATCGGCAAGCACACGTCCGTCGGCAATGGCGGCTTTCTTGTATTGCTGCATTGCCTTCTCGCAGGCCGTGGCTCTTGAAGCTGCGGTGGACGAAGAGTCGTACTTGGGAGTAGGCACAAACTGTTTCTCGCGGGTGCGGTCGGTCTTGGCATAACCGCGCTCGCGCTCCATCTCCATGGCACGGTTCACGATGTCCTTGGTCTTGGCTTCGTCGGCCACCCTCGTCACCTCAAAGCGTTCCTTCGTCTTTTCGGGGTCGCAGAGGTCGGGGTTGAATCCGTCTATCGTTACCGGGGTGAGGTCTTGGAATTTGCCGTTGCGGTCGTACATACGGCGGTCGATGAGGAGCTTCCAATATCCGGGTTCCTCGCAGAAGTTGCCGAATTCGGTAAACTTGCCTTTTGCGATGCCTACGAATTTGGGTTGGAATCCCATGCGGCGGCAATACTCCAAGTAACGTTGGCCGTTGATGTCGGCGGTTTCGTATGTGGAGTTCATGTCCCAATATTCATATGGGTACACGTAGCTTGTATCACCCGAAGTCATGGTCTCGCCAAGGTCGTTGACGGACTTCACCTTCATGCGCACTTGCGAGAGGAATTCGTCCGCTTCGACTTCCTTGAGCCAGTCTTGGTGGTCTTTCCAGAACTCGTCGTTCACGTCAAAGGAGTTGTGTTCCAACAGGGCGTTGCGGAGCTCGCGGTAGTGGAGCTGCCCCTCGGAGAGCTGAACCGTGCGTTTGCCTTCCTCGTCGTAGACGATTCGTCCGCTCTCAATCTTGCCCGTGCCGCAACGGAATCGGTCGCTGAAGTCGTGCTTCTCCCAGAACGTGCGCACGTCTGCGGGGACATTCTTGGATGCCGTGTATTTCTTCTCTTCCTGCACGTCGGTGTAGTCACGTGCGTTCTCAAGTCCCTCAAGGGGTACACCAAGGTAGGAGTACATTTGCATGAGGATGTGTGCGCTTCGGCATCCGCAATCTTTTCGCCCGGCTTTTGCGCGGGCGAGGAAGATTCCGTACCTTTGTCGGCAGATAAATCTTCACCGGGGGTGACAGCCCTGCCCCCTTCATTGGTGTTAGGGGTTGCTAGGGTAGCATCAGATGAAGATTTTTCTTTTTGTTTTGTATTTCCGTCAAAGGCGGTAACTACCCAATTCTTGCTTTCGTTTATAATATTGCCTTGTTCGTCTCGCACATTTTTACGAACAACAACCATAAGACCGTCTTTCTCTAGCACGACTTTATCCCAACGACTTTTCTTTTCGTTGATAGTGCCGTTGTTGATGACATCTTCTATAGCCGCCATAGCTTCTTCTGCATTTGCGAAGTCGTTATGCCGTTCTATGTGTTTGTCTATGATATGGTCTAAGCCTTGATTCTTCGTTCTATCTTCCCAAACCAAGTCTATATCACCAATGTCGTTGCGATGGAATACACCAACCAAGTCCCCGCTTTTATGCTTCAATAAGAAGTCAAAGGCTGCTTTGACCTGCCCTCGGAATTGGTCGTTGATATTTCCGAAGAAACCTTTCCCAATAGGTTTCGGCTCTTCGGCTTCGTTTTCTTGTTGTGCAGACTCATTGCTCGCTTTAGCGTTCTCTTCTTCAGCGGCCAACGTGTCAGCCTTCTGAATCATGCCAAGTGTCTGAACCACGTCTGACCAATAGTCGGCCACGGCCTGCGCATTCTTGTAGACTTCCTTGTTGCGCTGAATCTCGTCAACGGTGTCACCGTCGTTCTTGTGCTTCTCTGCCTTGTCGGCCTTTTCTTGGCTCTTGCGCTGCATGAGTTCTGCCGTAGCCTTGGCTTCTTCCACGTCGTTGTTGTTCATCTCAATGAGTGCGGAAGCCGTGTCGGCCACTGGTGCTTGCTCATATATGTGCTGACCGTTCTCGTCCGTAGGTATGCGGTCTATGGTGCGGCATTGCGATTAGGAAATTCAAGTACGAAATCCGAAAGTTTTTCGGCTATCTCTTCAGCGGATTTAAAACCTTTGGGTAATTTTGCCGTGAGAGGATTCTCGCCCAGTACGCCAACATTTGTTGGGGAATACTTTCCTTGTGAAAGAGGTTCGGCTTGGTTACCGTGGACGGTGTTGTGAGAAGAATTCTCTTTTGACTGACGGTGCAACTCTGCGATTCGTTCATCAATTCGCTTGGTTGCATCGTCTTTTTCTTCGTCCGTAAGTCTATAACGCTCGGCTACCTCGGCATCGTTTCTCAGCGAGAAACGTTTCTTCACGGCATTCTCCGCGCTTGTGCGTACCTTCTTGGCTTGGTCGTATGCGTCCTTCAGCCGTGCGACTTCTTCTGCCGAAGCACCTTTCTTGGCTTTCGCCTTCTCCCATTGCTTCTTGGCATCGGCTTAGTATGAGGCGAGTTCTCCCGAGCCCGCATTCGCGTACTGCCCATCGACTATGACATTTGACAACCTTTTCCGCCTAAGCGAGCTCGGGAGAGCTCGTCCCCATGGAGGGCGCAAGCTCAGAAATATCCCAGTGAGTTAATCAGAGGACGGAATTGGAATGTTAAATCCGTGACGATTTTTAGACAATTGCCTTAGCCAAAATAGAACGGAACATACGGCTTTTTGAAGCGCGAAAAGGCTTGCCGGGCAACGGCAAGGCATCCCGTAAAAACTCCAAGCGTGCCCAAACAAATTCCAAGGCAGCAAATTTTTCGTGGAAGCCTTGTTGTTTGCGCATCGACAAGGCTATTTTACCTCTTTGAGGACGTCAAAACGAACTGCAGCTTCAACTTATTTTATTGAAGTAAAAACATTATCAATAAAAAGCATTTGCCCGTGCGCTGAGAATCGCGTATTTGCGTGCGATTGGGCGGTCGGTGATTTCTGTGCGATTCTCAGTGTTAAAA
>CAVCAV010000211.1:0-4899 GCA_963600165.1 Christensenella sp. UBA1685
TTAACCCAGGCCGCGTCACTTCGTGCCGTGACCTGGGCTTACGAGTGGTGGCCTTTCAGGCCGCTCGCCGCACTTTACGGATTTGCAAAATTGCTTTCTTGAACTTTATAAATGCGCAAATGCCGAAGCCCCTACTCCGTTTTCCGCAAACGGAAGTCGCGGGTGTCGTGCTCTATGTCGGTGTCGGAAATGAGGCGGTCGACGGCGGCACGATGGGCGCGGCCCGTGTGGTCGGTGTGGACAAACTCGCGCTCGCTGTGGGCACGGCCGTCGGCGAGAATGCGGCGGTAGCGTTGGTAAAGTTCTTCCACGTCGGCGGGCGAAAGGGGCCTGCCGGCATTGGCCATGCACACGTCGCAATGGCCGCAGTCGTCGTCCTCGTCGGCAAAGTAGTGGAGCAGCGTGCGGGCACGGCATATTTTTTTCTGAGTCACATAGTTCACCATGGCGTTGACGCGGTGGGCGTAACTGTCGCGGCGCGTTTCGTAAACCCTTTCGGGAATGACGATGCGCTCGGCGTCGAGGCGCGGAAGGAGATAGGTGATGCGCGGCATGTCCTGCGGCGGAATGTAACTGATGAGGCGGCGGCGCGCAAGGGTGCGGAAGGCTTCGTGCACCTCGTCGCGCGAAAGGCCGCTTTCACGCTGCACGAGCGAATAGTCTATGTAGGCGTAGTCGGCGAAGAGGCCGCCGTAGTTGCGAAGCAGGCCGTTGAGGGCGGCGTCCTCTTGCCGTGTGAGGTCGTTGAAGTGGTAGAGGTCGTCGCGACGGCATAGGAAACGCACGCGCGGGCTGTCTTCCACGCTTTCCGTGTAGTGGATGTAGCCCGACTGCTCCAAGAGGCTGAAGGCGCTGCGCAACTGTATGTCGGAGTGGTGAAACACGTGGCAGAAGCGGAAGAGGTCGATGTTGTAGGTATGGCCCTCGCCCGCGCCTTCCGCCACTTGGAAAAAGTTGCTCAGGTCCTGGTACACGCGCTTCATATACTCGCGCGGCGGGAAGGCCGTGGTGAGGCGGCGGCGGAGGATGGCGGCGTCTTTCGAACTGACGAGGAGCACGCACCAGGCGGGCTGGCCGTCGCGTCCGGCACGTCCGGCTTCCTGGAAATAGGCTTCCACGGAATCGGGAACGTTCATGTGGACGACGGTGCGCACATCGGGTTTGTCGATGCCCATGCCGAAGGCATTGGTGGCCACCATCACGCGCGTGTCGCCGCTCTGCCAGGCGCGCTGGCGGGCGTCCTTGTCGGCAGTGCCCACAAGGGCGTGGAAGTGGAGGGCGGAGATGCCGCGCTGGTTGAGAAGTTTGGAAAACTCTACGGTGTCCTCGCGGTTGCGGGTGTAGGCAATGGAACTTCCGGGTATGTGGTCGAGAATGCTTGCGAGCGCCTCGAACTTGTCCTCGGCCGGGAGCACAATGTAGCGCAGGTTGTGGCGCGCGAAGCTCATGCGGAACACGCGTTTCTCGCGGAAGGCGAGGCGGTTCATGATGTCGTCGGCCACGGCGGGCGTGGCGGTGGCGGTGAGTGCGAGCACGGGGGCCTCGGGCATGAACTGGCGTATTTTTGCTATCTCGAGATAGGGCGGCCGGAAGTCGTAGCCCCACTGCGATATGCAGTGCGCCTCGTCGATGGCGAGGAGCGTGATGTTCATGCGGCGCACCTTGGCACGGAAAATCTCTGTCGTGAGACGTTCGGGCGAGACGTAGAGGAATTTGTAGGCTCCGAAAACGGCGTTGTCGAGGTGGCGTGCCATTTCCTCGCGGTTCATGCCCGAGTAGATGGCCGCTGCGCGTATGCCGCGCTGACAGAGGTGCTCCACCTGGTCTTTCATGAGGGCGATGAGCGGCGACACGACGAGGCACATGCCGTCGCGGGCGAGCGCCGGCACTTGGAAGGCTATGCTCTTTCCGCCTCCGGTGGGCATGAGGCCGAGGGTGTCGTGGTTCTCGCCTATGCTGCGGATGATGTCGGCCTGAATGCCGCGGAAATCGTCGTAGCCCCAGTATTCGCGGAGTATTTTCCTGTATTTGTCCATGACGAAGGGTCAGGGTTCGGCTTTGAGCGGACGGATGTCGTCGATCTGGAGCTGGACTTCTCCGCGCTTGTGGGTGTTTTCTTCTATGGTGTAGCAAATGTCGAAGGCGCCGCGCGTCTTGATGTAGCGTGCCTGCGAACTTTGTCCGAAGGCAATGCCGTTCATCACGTTGTTCGACTTGTTGTCCACGAGTTCGAGCTTAATGTGCTCCTGTCCGCGGCCCACGACCTTGCTGGTGCCGTAGTCGTAGACGCGGTGGGTGCAGAAGACGGGCTTTGGATTGAGCGGACCGAAGGGGGCGAAACGCTTGAGTTGCTTGTAGAAGTTGAAGTTGACGTCCTTGAAGTCTATTTCGGCGTCGATGTCTATGCTGGCCTGCGTCTGGGCGTCGAGGATGTGGTCGGAGACGTACTGTTCGAAGCGGCGGCCGAACTCTTCTATGTGCTCCACCTTGAGGGTGAGGCCTGCGGCATAGGTGTGTCCGCCGAAGTTTTCGAGCAGGTCGGCGCAACTTTGCACGGCCTTGTAGACGTCGAATCCGGTGACGGAGCGCGCCGAGCCTGTGGCGTAGCCTTCCGAACGGGTGAGCACCACGGCTGGGCGGTAGTACTGCTCGGTGAGGCGCGAGGCCACGATGCCGATGACGCCTTTGTGCCACTCCTCGTTGTAGATGACTATGCTGCGGCGCTGGTCGAGGTGGGGAAGGTCCTTCACTTGTTCCACGGCCTGCTCGGTCATCTGCTTGTCGAGGTCTTTGCGGGCTTCGTTGTAGAGGTTGATGCGTCCGGCCTTCTCGAGTGCGGCGGGGTAGTCGCGTTCTACGAGAAGTTCCACGGCTTCCTTGCCGTTCTGGATGCGTCCCGAGGCATTGATGCGCGGCCCTATCTTGAAGATGATGTCGTTCATGGTAAGCTCGCGGCCCGAGAGCCCGCACACCTCGATGATGGCCTGAAGGCCGATGCTGGGATTGGAGTTGAGGCAACGCAAGCCGTGATAGGCGAGCACGCGGTTCTCGCCCATGACGGGCACTATGTCGGAGGCGATGCTTACGGCGCAAAGGTCGAGCAGCGGAGAGAGCTTGTTGAACTCAATGCCGTTGTTGGTGGCAAAGGCCTGCATAAACTTGAAGCCTACGCCGCAACCGCTGAGATTGGTGTCGGGGTAGCGGTTGTCGTGGCGCTTGGGGTTGAGAATGGCTGTGGCACAGGGCAGCTCGCTGTCGGGCACGTGATGGTCGCAAATGATGAAGTCGATGCCGAGTGTGCGTGCATAGGCAATTTCCTCAATGGCTTTTATGCCGCAGTCGAGCACAATGACGAGTTTCACGCCGGTGGCGGCGGCGAAGTCAATGCCTTTTCGGCTTATGCCGTAGCCTTCTTCGTAGCGGTCGGGGATGTAGTAGTCAACGTTGGAGTAGTACTGCAGGATAAACTTGTAGACGAGCGCCACGGCGGTACATCCGTCCACATCGTAGTCGCCGAAAACGAGTATCCGCTCCTTGCGTCCCATGGCCGCGTTGAGTCGCTCCACAGCCACGTCCATGTCGTTCATGAGAAACGGGTCGTGGAGTTCGGAGAGCTGCGGCCGGAAGAAGTGCTTGGCCTGCTGCGGCGTGGTGATGCCGCGGTCTATGAGCAGTTTGCCAAGAACGGGGTGGATGCCCAGTTCCTTGGCCAGCTCGCGCGACTGTAGGGCAGCAGCGGACGAAGGAGCTACGTAATTCCATTTGTAGTTCATCGTATATTGTCATTTTTTATTGTTTTCTTGGGGAGGGAATATGGGGGAAGGGCGCAGCTTGGTGCGCCTGTAAAGGAGATGGAAAGTGCGTGATATGTCACGTTCGCACTTTTTAGCAAGTAAAGTTATACAAAAAGGCTGAAAGGCACGTCATGCTGCGCCGCCTTTGTAAAAAAATGGGCAAAAATCGGCCGTTTAGGTGCCCGCCGTCAACTCTCTGCGCCGCTCGTTTTTAACACTGAGAATCGCGTATTTGCGCGCGGCCGGCCAGTCGTCGGGAAATACGCGATTCTCAGCGCGCCGAGCGGCACAATTTATTGGAAGACGTTGCATATTTCGAGAATAGGCTCTACGCTTCACGCTTTCGCGCGCTCAAAACCGCTGAAAAGCGGCCTATTTTTTTGGAAAACGGGAAGGCTTCCAGCGCTGAGGGGATGCCTTGGAGTTGTTACAGGATGCTTTGGAATTTTTGCGGCGCGCCGCGGCGGTGTGTTTTGCTTGAATTGCGGGTTTTATGGAGGTGGTGTGTTTTTCGGGCTTGAGCGGTGAGATTGTCAAAGTTGTGTCACGGATTTAACGGTTGGGCGGGGTGTTAGCCGTGTAGAGCGCGACGATTCAATCGTCGCCTCCATGGCGCGGGTAAGGGCCACGATTGCGAAGTCTCCTTTCTTCGCTTGCGCGGCGTTTCCGCCTTCTATGGGGGCGACGTTTGAAACGTCGCGTTCTACACGGCTCAATGGCATACTCGCTCATGCGAAGTCAGGAGACTTCGCCCCATCGTTCGCCCCGTCGTGCGCTGGCAGATGTACAATGTAACGCAAAGTGTAACACCTTTGGGCGGGAGTGTAACGCAAAGTGTAACACTTTTGGGGCCGCTGCGGCAGTTTTTGAGATGTAACGAGAATGGTGGATTAGGGTTGCTTTTTGCAGAACGAGGAAGCGTAAAGCGCTGGTTGTGAGGGCAGAGGCATGGATACAAGAAAAGAATTGAGGAGAGCATCACTTGCGTAATACTCTCCTCAAATCTTGTGGGTTGTGATCCGCTTGGAATTCACGGGCTCTCGCAGAAAACACTGTTTATCTTCGTTTGCTATCTTGCTGATAACGACTGATTTACAATCACTCT
>CAVCAV010000212.1:0-4891 GCA_963600165.1 Christensenella sp. UBA1685
GCACTGAGCTTCTTGTTCACCGTGCGCGCGCCGCAACCGCTTTCCATCAGCTGGGCCATCCAGCCGCGCACCACGTCGGCATGGAGTGTGCGCCAAGTGAGCGAAGCGTCGAGCTGCGACATGTAGGCCTCAAAGTCAGCGAGCGCATCGCGGTAAGTGGCTGCCGTCTGCGGCGAATAGGCACGGTCGGCAAGCAGATAGGCCAGAAAATCGTCAATCTCGTGCATGGCTCTTGCGGGTTTGTGTAGCGAAAATAGACACTTTTTCCGAATGCTCCAAATTTCAGCAGAAAATTTCTGCGCAACGCCCCACCCTGCTTCACCAACCAGTGCGCGTTTGGAGCGAGCAATGGGGGCGAGCGATGGGGGCGAACGATGGGGGCGAGGTCTCCCGACCTCGCTTGAGCGAGGTGTGAGAAACAAGCGAAGGTATATAGCTTATATCGTTCAAGCGAAGTCAGGAGACTTCGCCCCCATCGTTCGCCCCCATACGCTTGCGCCCTCATACGCGGGAACGGGCACGGTCTTTTTATTCCTCTTGCACGTTTCATCCCCACAAAACGGCAGACGCCTTGCCAAGTCCCTCAGGACAAAGCAAGGCGCCGTGTACGGGTTCTCCGATCGGTTCGGAAGTACTGCCAGAGAAAAAGAGATTAGTCTTCTTCGCGGTGAAGCTGCTGAACGTATACAGCGTGCTCCATAGCCAAACGCTTTACCACGCTGGGCTTGTCAAACTGCTGACGACGACGGAGCTCTTTTACCACACCGGTCTTTTCGAATTTTCTCTTGAACTTTTTGAGGGCGCGTTCGATGTTTTCGCCTTCCTTTACAGGTACTACGATCATTTGTTGATTTGGAGTTTTATTTTGTTATTACTTTATTTGCAGTTTTCTTGCGAGTTGCAAAATTAGGCATTTCCGGCATACCGCCCAAATTTTACCTTCTTTTTTTCCCGCAAGGCGCTCTAACGCAGCACCGTCCGCTCCGCCGGCAACACAATTTCGGCAAAATTATCGCAAACAACCGAAAAAACCTTGCCAACACGGGCGCCAAAACATTTTTCTTCTTAATTTTGCCTATTATCATCATTCAAACCTAAACTCTTATGCCCAGAAATCTACCATTGGAAATAGAAAGGCTCGAGCAGCGAACGATGAACACACACCGCGACTTCGTCCAACTCAGCAAGAACGTGCAAGATGCAACGGGCGAATACATAAGTCCCACCACGCTCAAACGCATGTGGGGGCGCCAAAAAGACCATTGCCACCCAAGCGCCTACAGCATGAACCTCCTGGCGCACTACTTGGGCTATGCCTGTTACGAAGCTTTTCTCGAAAACCTCCCTCCGCAATACGAATCGAGTGCAATCGTCACCGACTTCTACAGCACCGAAAACCTCACCGTAGGCGACTGCCTGCAGCTCAACTGGAAGCCCAACCGCGTGGCACGCATTCGCTACGAAGGCGACGACCGCTTCACGGTCTACGAAGCGCAACACAGCAAAATCAGCGTGGGCGACTCTTTCAGATGCCAGGTATTCGTCAACGGCGAAACAGCCACGCTCAACCAGCTCCAGCACGGCGGCAAAGGCCCCTACGTCTACGTCATCGGCAAAAAAGAAGGCGTCTGCATCACGCCCATCATCCCAAACGAATAGACACACATCCTTATATACCAATATGGGGGGGGTATGCAGTTACCCTCCCCATAATCAATTAAAAAGCAACACACCCTTCACATATGGCAAACGACGAAGACTCGGAAATATTCGCTTTCGACGAAGAACAACTGAGCAACACCTTCACCGACATTGAGGTGCTCCACTCGGGCGTCAACTTCATCGTGCTGCGCGCCAAACGCAACGGGGTGTGGTGGACGTTGAAAGCCCTCAGCAAAAGTTGCCAAAACATAGAAATGTTCCGCAACCTGCAGCAGAAGGAGTTCAACATTCAGTCGTCGCTCTCCTCCCCCTACATCGCCCAAGCCTTTGCGCTGGAAGAGGTGGAAGGCTACGGCACGTGCATCGTGATGGAATGGGTGGACGGACAAAACCTCAGGCAGTGGCTCGCCACCAATCCCAAACGCAGCGCCCGCATCCGTGTGCTCAACCAGCTGCTCGACGCCATCAACCACATGCACAAGCGCCAAGTGGTGCACCGCGACCTCAAGCCCGCGAACATCATGATCACGCGCAACGGCAGCAACGTAAAGGTCATCGACTTCGGGCTTGCCGACACCGACGACTATGCCAACCTCAAACTGCCCTCGGGAACGCCCGGCTACATCGCGCCCGAACAGAAGACCGAAACCGACACCGACTGCCGCAACGACATCTACAGCCTTGGCTGCATCATAAAGGAACTGAAACTCCGACGCCCCTACGACGTGCTCGCCCAGCATTGCACAAGGCCCAAAGACCGGCGGCCGGGCAACATCAACGAAGTGAAGCGCTTCCTCACCGTCCGCCACAAACTGCGCCGCAGCGTGGCCGTCATCGCAGCGTTCCTCGTGGTAGCATTCGCCGCATGGGGCTGTTACCAACTGCAAGAGGAGAACGGACGTCCGCACTACGAGGAAGAAGCCAAATTCCGCATCAACAACATCAAGTACACCTCCTGGGGCGGCATGCAGGTCTCCGCAAGCAGTTGCGGCGTCACAGAAGAGCAGATGACCATTCCCGCCACGGTAAAATACAAGGGTGTGCCCTACAAAGTGACGGAGATAGGCATCAACAGTTTTCAAAATGCCGACGACCTCCGCGTCCTCCACATCGCAGGCGACACGCTCCACATTCTCAAAGGGGCTTTTAAAGGATGCACCAATCTGCGCGAACTTTACATTGACTGCGCCAAGCCCGTCGGCATTGGCAGCCCCATATGGCCCTGCCGCATCGACGACATCTTCGACCCGCACCACTTCAACGACGTCACCCTCTACGTCCGCCCCGAAATGCTCCCCCTCTACCGCAATAGCGAATGGGGAAAATTCAAGCACATCAAGAGTTTCTAACGCACGCACCGCCGCACCACACAACAAGGGTGGTTCTATCCCACAAGCTTCTCCCCTCTTCGGGGAAAGGCAATGGATAGAACCACCCTTGTTTTGCGTCGCAACGCTACGTCATATTATTTTGCGGGACGCGGACCGTATTGGTTGTCACCCGGGTCGCCGTCAATGGCAAACCAGTAAATCAAAATAAGGCCCACGAGAGGAATAAAACCCAAAAGCTGGAGCCAACCGCTCTTGCCACTGTCGTGCAAACGGCGGGAGCCCACGGCATACGAAGGGATAATGGTGGCAATGCAAGCCACGCCGCACGTAATGGTCGACAAGAGAAAATTGAAAAGATAGAACCACCAGAACTCTGCACGCGAGGCACGGCCCTCAAAGTCGGCGTACTTGTTGAAACAAACCTTTATCGACTCGCCAAAATCCATCGACTGGGCATAAGGCTGCTGATACGGCTGCTGGAACGCTTGCTGATAGGACTGCTGGTTAGCCTGCTGGTATGATTGCTGATAGGACTGCTGCGCCGGCTGGGAAGCGGGCTGAGGAGGCACTTGGTTCAGCAAAGCAGCCACTTCGGGCACTTGCAAAGCAGGTTGCCAGTCGGCCATACCCTGGCACCACACCAAAGAATCGCGGGTGAGTCCGTTGGCCAACATATCGTTCAAATCGAAAGGTCCGGCCTTTCCGCCGTTGTTGGAAATGTAATATTGCATAATCTCAATTTTTAGTTTTCGCTTAAGTCCGCCCATAACGTTAGGCGACAAGCAAAAATAAAGACAAATTACACATTCGCCAACCCTCCCCACCGTTATCTTAAGAAACCCATGACAAAATGCAAAAAGAGCCGTCGCTTCAGCAGAAGCAACGGCTCAAAAAAGTAAGATTATTCTATAATCTTGGGGGCATTTTACGAACTTGCCATAAATTAATTCTCAACAATACGGCGGGCACCGATGTAACGGCGGCTGTAGTAAGCCTCGCTCGAGTCGGAAATCTTCACACCGCCGCGAGCAGCGTGCACAAAGGAGAAATTGTTGCCCGAAGGATCCACATCCGTAACGATGCCTACGTGGCCTACGGTGCGTGAATGACCGCTTCCGCCGAAGAAAACCAAATCGCCTTTCTTCAAGTCTGCAATATTGGCGATGGGCGTACCTTGCGTAAACTGCGAGCGGGAAGAGCGAAGGATGGAAACATTCTCGCAGCCGTAAACGAAGCTTGTAAAGCCGGAGCAGTCGAAAGCGGTAGGCCCGCTCATACCCGAACGGTAGCTGGCACCCAAATACTGAAGGGCCGTCTTCACTACGTTCTCGCCGAAAGTCTTGTTGTAAGCAACAGACTTTTCGGCCTTGGCGCTCGTTTCAACTGCGGTCAAATCAACGGCCTGAACTTCACGGACGATCTTTTCAGCGACGGGACGCGACGGCAAGGTTTCAGGCACAATGTCCTGAGCCTTTGCTGAGACCATGCTCAACAAACCGAACACGACTGTAGCTGCATATTTCTTTATTTGCACGATAATATCGGATTTAATCAGTTCAATAAAAAATAATCAGGCGCAAGAAATCGCGGCAAGCAGAACCCCGAAGGTCCACACAAGGCTTGCACTTCTTGTAACGTCTTTTGCAAAGTTACTGATTGTGAGGCAGAAATGCAACCCTATTAGTAACTTTTTAATCCCGACTTGGCAAATTGCACATTATATTTTCAGGTGTGCAGAGGATTATATGTTGGGGAACATATGGGAATATTAAAGGCGAAAGGAATATTAACAGTGAAGGAGGGAATGCGTGGGGCGAACAATAGAGCGAACGATTGATTGAACGATGGGGGCGTAGCGCATGGGGGCGAAGTCTCCTGACTTCGCGCTCTACACGGCT
>CAVCAV010000213.1:0-4869 GCA_963600165.1 Christensenella sp. UBA1685
ATTAGAGAAGTCCAAAAATGCACATTCTATTTTTAGTAGCCAAAAGACAAATGAGGAAATACGGCATATTATGCCCAAGAACATGGCTTTGTGCTCCATTCCGTCCATCTTCGGAGCCGCATATTACAGCCGCCGTCATGCCCTACGGCATAAAAAGCGGACAAGGCATCTATAGGAACAATGCATATTTCGTAACTTTGCACGCTGAAATACAGCCCCATTCTCTCTAGGGTGGTTCTATAAATTAGCTTTGTCAGATTTCGGTGCTATTTTTCGTCCAAATTGTTTGTGAACGAAGGAGCATAGCGGGCTATGCGACTGAGCGAACAAGCAATTTGGACGGAAAAGAGCCCGAAAGATGACAAAACGCTAATTGAGCGAACTTGCCCATAATTCGGTGGTAATTTATAGAACCACCCTTAACGCACAAGATTGTTTCCCACAATGGAATACAAGAAACTATACAGCCAAGAAGAAATAGACGAAATTACGGCCTGGTTCGAAAGCCACAAGGACCAGCTTCCCGAATCGCTCGACGTTGACAAAGCCACCCATATGTCCAACTTCCGCCAGACGGTGAGCAGCTACATAGATATAGCCCGTCTGCACCGGGAGAACGCCACCTACAGCGGCCAAATCTATTTTCTCTTCCAAATGCGCGAAGCGGTAAAAGCCGCCTGCCACATCGACGACTGACGCACAAGCTACACGCACCTTTATGAAACAATCGCCATTCAAAATTGTAGTCTTGCTCACCGTTGTCGTCTGCGTGCTCCTTCCCCTGCAATGGATGCCCGCACTTCAAATCGGAGGCTACGACGTGAAACGCGTGGCACTGCTCTCCGATGCCCTTCCCAAAAGCCTGTTGCCCAACGATGCCGATGCCGACGCGGCACTCCCCGATGTCCCCAAAGTGAAGCCCGTCTTTCAGGACTCCTGCCCGAAAGGCATGGTGTGCATAGAGGATTTTGCCGACGAAGAGGAACGCGGCATGGCACCTTTCTACGAAGCGCTCACACGCATCGACGAACTCGGGCGCCCCGTACGCATAGCCTATCTCGGCGACTCCTTCATTGAAACCGACATACTTACCGAAGCGCTGCGCGAGAAGTTGCAGGAGCGTTTCGGCGGATGCGGCGTGGGCTACCTCGACATCGACCCGCCCTATGCCGACAACCGCACCACCGTACGCCAGAAATCGGCCGGATGGAACAGCTTCTGCGTTTTGGACAAAGGGAAATACACCGCCGACCGTCTCGCCCTTGCGCAACGTTACTTCACGCCAAACGCTACGGCATGGACCGAACTCTCCGGTGTGAAGCAAGCACGCCTTGACACCACGGAAGTGCACACCATTTATCTGCAGTCCAGCAGTCCGCTTCGCCTCGGCCTGAAACTCGACGACGGCAGCATGCACGCCTACTCGTCACTCGGCAACGGACGTCCCGAAGCCGTCACAGCCACCGGCCGTTCGCACAAAGCGAAATGGCAAGTGCCCGCCTCAAGCGGCACCGTCTGCTGGGGCGTGGCCGAAGAAGGAACAGGCGGCGTCAGCGTGGACAACTTTTCGCTGCGCGGAAGCAGCGGCACCACGCTCGCCGAAACTTCCGAAGCTACACTCAAGGCTTTCGGCGAAATACGTCCCTACGACCTCATCGTTCTTCAATACGGCCTTAACGTAGCCAACAAAAAGCAAAAAGACTATTCGCACTACGCCGGCCAAATGCAGAAAATCATAGAAAAACTGAAACGCTGTTTCCCGCAGGCCGGCATACTGCTCGTGAGCGTCGGCGACCGCGAGGACAAGGGCAGCGACGGCAGTCTGCACACCATGCCGGGCATCGTGGCCCTCTCGCGTTATCAGGAAAACCTTGCCGCCGACTGCCACATCGCCTTCTGGAACCTCTACCAGGCCATGGGCGGCGAAGGTTCCATTCTCCGCATGGTCAACGCCAAACCCACCGAAGCCGCCAAGGACTACACCCACATCAACATTCGCGGTGGCAAACGCATAGGCAACATTCTTTTCAAGACACTCATTTATGGTCAAAAACAATACGAACGGCGCAAAGCCTTCGAAGCGCAATAAAACGGTCATCAGCGAAGAGCATTCGTCGGCCACGAAGCGCCCCGTCTGGGACGGAACATCAACCTCCGGCATACCCCATTCGCAAAGTTCAAGCAAAAAGTTCTATACGCTTATTGCACTGTGGATTGTGGTTCTCACCGTAGCTGTGGCCGCAGTAAGCACAAACAGCAACTGCTCGTCGAGAAAGTCACGCACCAAACTTCCCGACGCTTTCCGCCGCGACAACGCCAGTGCAGCAAGCGGCACATTCGCCGCCGACGCGCCGCAGGATACCGTCAGCCTCGGCTACGACCTGTCTGCCATAGACGCATCCCTCCCCTCCTCGTTCCGCAATACACACACCAACGAAATTACCGACGGACTGCTGTTGCAACCCTGCAGCCGCATACTTGCAGCCGGCGAACGTCCGCTCAACGTGTTGCAGATAGGCGATTCGCACGTGGCGGGAAAGACTTTCCCCCTTAACGTCAAGGAAGTGCTGACGCAGGTTTTCGGCGATGCCGACAGCAACGGCGGCGAGAAAGGCGTCAAGTTCTCCTATATAGGAAGCAACGGTGCCACCTCGAGCCGTTTCCTTACCGACGCTTATATGTCGCGCTTCGCCGCCCTCTCGCCCGACCTTATTGTTCTCTCATTGGGAACAAACGAAGCGCACGGCATAGGCTACAACGAAGACACTCACACGCAGCAGCTCGACAAGTTCTTCGAACGTTTGAAAGAGGCCTGCCCCAATGCGGTCATCGTGCTGACCACTCCGCCGGGCGACTATCTCACCACTTCCTATGTGACGCGCATTCGCAAGTCGCGCAAGTCGAAACGCTACGTACGCCGCGTGCGCTATGCCTCACGTCCCAATCCCATGAGCAGCCGCTGCGCCGACAACATTGTCCGTTACGGCAAAGCACACGGCATGGCCGTTTGGAACCTCTACTACATTGCCGGAGGCGAACAGGCCGCCCAGCGCAACTGGGTCATAGGCCACCTGATGCGCGCCGACAAAATCCACTTCGAGCCGGCCGGCTACAAAATCCACGGCCGACTTTTGGGCTACGCGCTGGCCAAAGCTTTGTGCAATAAATAAGAGCCTTTGAAGGGCACCTTGTTGTCACAGACAAACTGTCCTTTACCACCAAATTCCCTCCCCATCCCCCAATGCCTTTTGCAGCCATCAGCAAAATGACAGACATTTTCTTCTACGCACAAACTTCGCCCCTGCTTTTCAACACGGGCCTGTTTCTCTTCCTCTTCTTAGCTTTCATGGTCGGCTACTCGCTTCTGGCGGGCAACCGCACCAATGCCATTCGCCTGCTCTACGTCACCGCATTCTCCTATTATTTCTATTACAAGAATGCCGGTGCCTGGTGCATGCTGCTGGCCGTCATCACGTTGGTCAACTATTTCTGCGCCATACGCATGGAACGCTCCGCCACCCAGCGCACACGAAAAGCGTGGCTCTGCACAGCACTCGTGTTCATGCTCGGCCAACTCGCCTTCTTCAAATACACCAATTTCGTGCTCTCGTCGCTGGCCTCGTGCCACATCGTGCAGGAAAATTTCCAGCTCGACCTTCCGTTGCTCATCGGCATCAGTTTCTTCACGTTCCAGTCCATGAGCTACGTCATCGACGTGTACCGGAAAGACATGGAGGCCACCCATTCACTCACCGACTTCGCCTTCTTCGTAAGCTTCTTCCCCACCCTCCTTGCCGGCCCCATACTCCGTGCACGCACCTTCCTGCCCCAGCTCCGAATGCCCGTAGTGGTCACGCGGGCCATGATGGGCACCGGCACATGGTTCATCGTCATGGGACTCTTCAAGAAGTGCATCATCTCCGACTACATCAGCGTCAACTTCGTTTCGCGCATCTTCGACAATCCTTCGCTCTATTCCGGCCTCGAGAATCTCCTCGGCGTGTACGGCTATGCCCTCCAGCTCTACTGCGACTTTTCTGGTTATTCCGACATGGCCATAGGCATAGCCCTTTGGATGGGCTTTCACATCCCGGCCAACTTCCGCGCTCCCTACAAGAGCGACTCCATCACCGACTTCTGGCGCCGCTGGCACATCTCGCTCTCCACCTGGCTGCGCGACTATCTCTACATCTCCATGGGAGGAAACCGCTGCAGCAAATGGCGCATGTATTTCAACCAGTTCATGACGATGCTTCTGGGCGGACTCTGGCACGGGGCGTCGTGGAACTTCGTCATTTGGGGTTCCGTCCACGGTCTTGCCCTCTGTGCCCACAAACGCTACCAGCAGTTCTGCGGACACGACAAGCACTACAAGCCCAAAGGCTTGCGCAAGATAGCCGCCGTCGTCCTCACCTTCCACCTTGTCTGCTTCAGCTGGCTGTTTTTCGCCGGTTCGTCCTTTGAAAACTCCACCCACATGCTGCAGCAGATTTTCACCAATTTCCAGCCGCAGCTCATCACACAGTTCCTTGCAGGCTATCCGGAAGTGAGCATACTCATGGCGCTGGGATTCATCCTCCATTTCCTCCCCTCCAGTCTCAACCGGCGCACCGAAGCCTTGCTCAGCAAAGCACCGCTTCTGGTAAACGCACTGCTCCTTGCCGCCATGATTATTTGGGTGGTACAAGTGAAAGGCAGCGAAGTCCAACCCTTCATCTATTTCAAGTTCTAAAGGGTGGTTCTGTAAATTACCACCGATTGATATACAATTTCGCTTAGGTGGCGTTTTGCCATCTTTCGGGCTCTTTTCCGCCCAAATTGTCTGTTCGCTCAGTCGCATAGCCCGCTATGCTCCTTCGTTCACAAACA
>CAVCAV010000214.1:0-4848 GCA_963600165.1 Christensenella sp. UBA1685
TCCGCATCATTGCCAAGATTGAGAACCAGGAAGGCGTTGACAACATCGACGAAATTCTCGAAGCCGCCGACGGCATTATGGTAGCCCGCGGCGACCTCGGCATCGAAGTGCCCCAAGAATACATCCCCGGCATACAGCGCCGTTTGGTCGACAAGGCCATCCGTGCCCACAAGCCCGTCATCGTGGCCACGCAGATGCTTCAGAGCATGATCCACAATCCGCGTCCCACCCGTACGGAGGTCACCGACATTGCCAATGCCGTTTATTCGCGTGCCGACGCCCTCATGCTTTCCGGCGAAACGGCCTACGGCGACTATCCCGAAGAGGCCGTGAAGGTGATGGCCACCGTGGCATGGCAGGCAGAGCGCGACTCTTTCCAGGAGTTCGGCGGTGTGGACATCCCCCTCTCCAGCAATCCCGACGTCACGGAGTTCTTCTCCAAGGAAGCCGTGATGGCCACGAAGAGCATGAAACTGCGTGCCATCATCATGGACTCCTACACGGGCCGCACGGCACGCTACGTGTCGTCGTTCCGCGGTGAGTGCAACATCCTGGCCATCTGCTACAAGGCCAAGACCGTACGCCACCTTGCCCTCTCCTACGGCGTATATGCCATCTACATGCCCATGAAGAGCTACGGCCACGAATTCCTCCTTGCCGCCTTGCGCAAACTCCTCTCCGATGGTGTGCTCCATCCCGAGGACCGCATCTGCTACCTCGGCTCGCAGCGCAAGGAACAGCGCACCTCCTTCATGGAAATGAACATCGTGCGCAACCTCTTCGAAAGCGAAGGCGAGGAAACTTATCCGAACTGATAAATATGAGCGTGTCGTGCCTACGGCACGATTTCCGTTCGGTTCTCCCTATATATACTAAATTCCCCAATCACAATAATCCCCCTGACACACTCCTGCGTCAGGGGGATTATTCATTACCCATATAAAAAGTTCAAATAGTCGTAGCGGTGTGTCAGAGCGGGAAACTCATGCCGAACGAAATGTTCGAGTTGAGGCTGTGGAGAGGAATGCATTCCTTGCTCACTTTTCCCACGAAGCGGTCCGTACCGATGAAGAGGTTGAAGTGCGGAGCGTGGAAGTCCACCACCGCACCGCAGGTGACGCCGGTGGAGTTGGCTGCCACGTTGGCCGAAACCTCAATGGCCTTTATCGGACGAATATTGGCGGAGAGCATACCCTCGTGCCAGGAGTAGCGGCCGGCTATGCGGCTCGTATAAAGAAAACCGAAACGCAGTTTGCGGTAAACGGGAAGCGTATATTCCGCACCCACGTTGAGCGTGGCGGCAAGCATCTGCGCACGTGTCTTCTGGCCGTCGTCGTAGAGGGCGAAAAGGTCGCCGAGGTCGTCGCCTATGTCGTCGAGCTGGTCCTCTATCTTGTTGTGGCCCGTGTCGGTGTTGCCGTCCATGTAGATGTCGTTCTTGAAACCGTCGAACGTCCATTCGCCCTGCGACGTGGCGTGGAGCGCATTGCGCCAGCTGATGAAGCCGAGGTCCGTGATGGCGGCGCTTACCGTAAGGTCGTCAAGAACTTTGTATGTGGCGCCGAGGTCGATGGCCATGCCCGTACCGCTAATGTTGGCCTTGAAGTTGTCCGTAAGGCCGTCCACGCGCTGGCGGTCGGTCGTCTGACCCGTTTCGGGGTCCACGTAGTTCTTGTCCTTTTTGTATTTGAACTGGCTTCCGAAGGGCGAAAGCGAAAGCTCGGCCTTGCCCTTCACGAGCCATTGGTCGTCGTTCATCTGCACGTGGAAGTCCGTGGCTTTGTAGTAGCCGTAGCCCAGTCCGAGCAGAATCTTCAGTTTGGCGCCCACGCGCAAGCGGTCGTTGATCTGGCGCGCATGGCCCAGTCCGAGCTCAAGGTACGACTGCGAAGTCATGCCAATGGTGCTGATGTCGTACTCCTGCTGCTGGCCCGTTTCTTTCATGAAGGCAAAGAGGTCCTTCGGCAGACAGATGTTCGTGTTCGAACGGAGCGAGAGGTCCACTGAGTTCATTCCGCCGAAGGCCTTGAAGCCCACGCCCAATATCTGGTATTTGAGATAGACGCCGAGGTTGTTGCGCTCGTGCAGACCGTTGAGAAACTTGTCGCGGTCCACGTTGGGGTGCATAAACGTGGTGAGCTCGCGGCCGCCCTGGCCGTAGCCTTGCCATGAAGGCTGCATTTTATAGAAAAAGTCGGCTGCGCCCACGTTGCCCGTTGTGCCGAAGTTGACATTGCCGAAGAGGAGCGGCATGGCCACGTAAGGTTGGTCGAGCAGGGCGGGGTTCATTTCGTGGCGGTAGGTGGACGTTTCCATGAAGTAGCTCGTGCGCAGTTCTTGCGCCGAAACTGAGAAAGTGGCGGCAGCGGCCAGTATAAGTGATGGTATACGGAGTTTCATAGGAAAGGAGATGAGAGGGGTGAAACTTTCGGGAACAGTTATTATAGAATAGAAATGCTATTGCGCTGTTCTTTAGTTGAAGTCGCCGATTATGCGGCCCATAAGTTTGAGTCTGATGTCCGTCAGGCGCAGGTATTGCGTCGATACGAGCGAATGGCTCTCGGCCGACTCGCCGCTTTCGGCACGCACGTGGAACACGATGCGGTCCACACGCTGCAGGTCCTTCGGATTGTCGAGCTTGGCCGTCATGTCTACGGCCGACGTCGTGGGGGTTTCGCTGCCGTCGCCGGCTGCAATGTGGAGCTCGCTGAACTTTATGCCGTCCATCACGTTTCCGTCCACGTCAAGTGCGGTCATCGTGGCCACGAGGGCAAGCGGCACGTTGCTTTCCACGTTTCCTGTCAGGCGCACACCGTCGGCTGCAAGGTCCTTCAGGTCGCTGTGCATCGAGCCTGTCGTGTCGTTGTACACGATGGTCAGTCCGTCCTTGAATTCAAACGGAACGAACACGGCATAGTCCGTTGCGGCAAGGTAGCTCTCGCCGAGTGCAATGGTGTATTCCTTGTCCTGCGGCACACTGACGCGGCCTTTCTTCAGGTTGATGTCTATTTCGTCGGGCAAACGCGTGATGAGCGAACTGATGTTGTCCACCTTGTACGTGCCCGTAGCTTCCGATGCGGGCTGTTCGGGGTCGTAGGGCGAAGTGCCCTGGTAGAAATAAAGCATGTTGCGTTGCCGCGCCGTAAGCCGTGCCTTGCCGCTTGCGGGGAGGTCGACGGTGGAAAGCGTCTGGCCGGAAAGCACCGAAGTGAGTTCGCCGCTGAAGTCGAGGTCAACGGGAATGTATGTCATGTCGGCGTTGAAGCGCAGCGTGGGGTTGGTTACGGCTATGCGCACGTCGGCGTCCTGAAGGAAGTCCGGCAGGTCCGAACCTATTTCTATGGGGTTCACCTCCGGAGCAATCTCAGGATTGAAACGTCCCGTTGCCGTCGTAGCCACCACGGTGGTCTTCTCGCTGTCGCTCTTGCCGTTTACCACAATGTCGAACGAAACGTCGGCATAGTCCGAAGGCGACATGCTGAAGGCCTGCTGCGTTTCAAACGTGGCGTTGCCGCTGAAGTTGACGCTCAGGTTTTCCTTGCTCAAAATGATTTCGTGGTTGGCGTTGGGTGTGTTGTCCTTGCCGAGGTCGAGGCGGTCGATGGTCACCTCCACCACCTTGCTGTTGTACGTGCAGTCGAGGCTGCCGATGGTCAGCACGTTGTCGCTCGAGAGCGTGCCCGCAGTGGTGCTTGTCACGTGGAGAATCTTCGGAATGTTTATCTTGCAGTCCTGAATGTGCTTTAGGCGGAACTTCACGCCGTCGGTGCAGGCGTTGCGGATATATACGGATATTTTCACCGGGTTGACGTCCACGTGGTTGAGTTCTGTGATGGCCTCGGGCACTTTGCCCACCGTGAAGTCCATGTCGGCATAGCCTTCGGCGTCGCCCGTAGGGGAGAAGTTGGCGGGAATGGGGATGGCGGTACCTTCGGGAATGGTGTGTCCGTAACTTTGCTCGTACTGCTGGCGCGCGCTTTCGTACGACAGGGCGCGGTACGACGTGTGGACGAGCGTGTTGCTGATTTCCGCTGTCACGCGGTCCACGTCAAACTCCATGTGTGCCGTGCCGTTTTCCACAAGATAGTAGCGGTTCGTGCCGTTTTCCAGACGTACGGACTTGTCCACTTTCAGCATGTTCTCCAGCGTGATGCGTTCCGTGTTGCCGAAGCGCACGCCGAGGCCCTCGCTGCCGAGCCCCATAGTCATGTCAATGTCTTTGCTGAAATCGTAGGACGAGTCCACACAGCTGCTCAGTGAAAGAGCGGCCACAAGTCCCAAAGCCAAACGGCTGAAAGGTCGCATTTTGTTTTTTGGCTTCATAACGTTAAGGTTTTTCGTCAATCTCCCGCACCCTTTTATTGTCGGGGTCCAAGTGCTTTTACTTTTTAAAAAAGGCTCCGGCGCCGGATGAGGCGATGCAATGGTTAATGGAATAATATTGGATACCGCAAATTTAAGGAACATTTATGAGAAACGAACGGACGAAACAGAAAAAATCAAGGGAAATTGCAAAAAACGTGACAGGATAAGTCTTTACGGCGGCGACGTTTGAAACGTCGCGTTCTACACGGCGTGTGCACCCTCTATGGGGGCGACGTTTGAAACGTCGCGTTCTACACGGCTTCAAGCATCGGATTGAATGCGCAAGCGCATGTGGGCGTAGCGCATGGGGGCGAAGTCTCCCGACTTCGCGCTCTACACGGCATTGATCGTGTAGAGCGCGACGTTCCAAACGTCGCCCCCATAAGCGGTGCAAGGCATCCCCGCCAAATTCCAAGGCACGCCCTCCCAATTCCCCGCCTTCCCCTTCCAACCATCTGCCCACCCAAAGCGTTGGGCCCGCAG
>CAVCAV010000215.1:0-4816 GCA_963600165.1 Christensenella sp. UBA1685
TTCAGGGCGCGCAATCAGGGTGGGTGCATTTACCCAGGGTGTCGCTTCGCTTGCCCTGGGCTATGTTGTCATTGGGCTTTCAGCCCGCCCTCGCTCTAGTCTGCAACTAAGATTTCTTTCGGGCCTCACCCTTACTTTTTGCTGAGTTCGAGCATGCGCTTGATGGGGCGCACGGCCTTTTCGGCCACGTCGGCGGGCACTTCCACGGTAGGCCACTCGTAGCGGAGGGCGTTGTAGACCTTTTCGAGGGTGCAGAGGCGCATGTAGTTGCACTCGTTGCAACCGCAGGTGCTGTCGTCGGGCGGCACGGGGATGAAGTGCTTCGCGGGACAGTTTTTCTGCATTTCGTGGAGGATGCCGCTTTCGGTGACCACGAGGAACGTGTCGGCCTCCGACTCTATGGAGTACTTGAGAAGGGCGGCGGTGGAACCTACCACGTCGGCCAACTTCACGATGGCTCCGCGGCACTCGGGATGGACGAGTACTTTGGCCTGGGGATATTCTTTCTTGAGTTCCACGAGTTTCTCCACGGAGAAACGTTCGTGTACGTGGCAACCGCCGTTCCAGAGCAGCATGCTGCGGCCCGTCTGTGCATTGATGTAGTTGCCGAGGTTGTGGTCGGGACCGAAAATGAGTTTGGCGTCCTTGGGGAAGGTGTCCACAATGGCGCGTGCGTTGCTTGAGGTGACCACCACGTCGGTAAGCGCCTTGACGGCGGCGGTGGTGTTGACGTACGAAACGACCTGGTAGCCGGGGTGTGCTTCCACGAAAGCCTTGAACTCGTCGGCGGGACAACTTTCGGCGAGCGAGCAGGTGGCGTTGAGGTCGGGCACGAGCACTTTCTTTTCGGGGCAGAGAATCTTGTTGGTCTCGCCCATGAAGTGTACGCCACACATGACGATGATGTCGGCATCGGTCTTGGCGGCCTGCTGAGCCAGTCCGAGGCTGTCGCCCACGAAGTCGGCAATGTCCTGCAGCACGCCTTCGGTGTAGTAGTGTGCGAGAATGATGGCATTCTTCTCTTTGCACATTTTCCTGATTTCTTCCTTGAGGTCGATGCCTTGGGGTACGGGTTCGTCGACGTAGCCTTTTTCTTTCCAGCTTGCTTTAATCTGAGTCATGTGTGCTTGCGTGTAGGTGTTGTATATTGAGTGTAGCTTGTAGCCAACTGCTGCAAGATAAGGCAAATGTACGAACTTCTTGCAGATGGGGCAAGGAGAGAAGTGAATATATAAATGTGCAAATATGCAAATGTGCAAATGTGCAAATGAGCTGCGCCGAACGGGGGCGAACGATGGGGGCGAAGTCTCCCGACTTCGCGCTCTACACGGATTGTCATTTCCCGCACTTTTCTTGCACTTTTCCCGCACATTTCCCGCACTTTTATCTCGCACGTGCGCATATACCGAAATTCGTGCAAGTTGCTGTCACCCTTCACCAAGGCTTATGAAAACGAACCTTCACACACACTTTTGCGCGGCTTGCCCCTCTATGGAGGCGACGTTTGAAACGTCGCACTCTACACGGAAACGCCCCTTTCGCAGCGATGCGAGGTCGGGAGACCTCGCCCCCATCGTTCGCCCCAAACATTCGCATAAGAACCGTGTAGAACGCGACGTTTCAAACGTCGCCTCCATAGAGGGCGCACCTCTTTCGCTCATTCGCAAGCGAAGCGCCCCGGTGAAGGGTGACAGCAACTTGCACAAACTTCGATATACGATACGCGCGCGTGCGTGCGAGAAAAGCCGTATAGAGCGCGAAGTCAGGAGACTTCGCCCCCATCGTTCGCCCCCATACGCTTGCGCCACCATTCGGCGCAGCTTATTTGCACATCTGCATATTTGCACATTTATATATTCGCCCCCATACGCCTCGCCCCATCCGTCAACAAATGCAAAAAACTTTCTGCGGGCCCAACGCGTTGGGTAAGGCGCAAATCGGCACAAGCGGCGCAAAAATTTTTGCCGTGCAAGCATCGAAAGCCAAAGCCGAAGCGCCTCTCCCGCACGGCCGGCGCCCCCTCTGCAACGTTGCACCTTTTTCACGGTGATTCCTATGCGGATGCGTCTGCAAGGTTATGGAAACGGGAAGGAAGGCCGCAGACGTGCGTAAATTTGCACTGTCGTTCATCGAAGCCACCCCGGTGACGCACAACAGACAAAACGGTGGCACAACTAAAAAATCAAAAACCACAATGAAGAACAACGCAAATTCAGCTTTGGCCACAATCGTCAAATCCGGAAAGAAGAAGAACCACGAAGCAACACGCAGAGAGGCAGAAGCCAACGCCCGCCGCATGGCGTCACAGAAATGGGAGAAATTGGGGAGAGGGCTCAAATACAGAAAGGCTACAGCCCGCTTTGCATGCAGAAGCATTACAGCACACCTTAAGGAGGAACTCTTCGACGGCATTCTGATAAACCTTCGGGGAAAGAACAGCGAAAAGTCATACAGCGTCCAAAAGCGCGTTCTCCGCCGCATCGTGGAAAAGCGCCAGGCCCAACAAACGCACCGCCATGTGGGCAGAACAGACGACCTGTTCTCCGGCCACATGTCGCGCCACTGCACCAGCATAAGCATGAAGGAACTCAAGCGCTATCAGTGGGGCGCCTGATTTTCAGGCCGCCTAAGAGAGAGACCTCTTTCATATACTATCATTGAGGTTCATGCACCGGCTTTTACTGTAAATGCTGCCGTTTCCCGCTCACTTCATTGAAGACGTGCAGAAATCCCGGCAAAAAGGCACTTTGTTACGGATAGTTCCTTTAATTTTGGAGGTTGATTCTTCCTTCCTGGCTCTTTCTTGAAAAGAGAGAATTCATAAAAGTTCATTTGCAGAATAGTCGACTCTTTGAAGACGAAGCGGAAAAAAGTCATGGAAAGTGCTCTTGAACCCGGAGGCTCACTCTGATTTTTACGCCAGGCAGGGTGTTGTCATCATCAAGGGCAAGTCCGAAATATCGTTTGCCAACCCAGGATACATCAGAATTGGCTTGGAAGCAGCTTTGACTGGAGGCGTATCCGATCCACGCAATGAGACCGTGATGAAGATGTTCAGTTTGGTGGACATAGGCGAACGTGCGGGAACTGGCATCCCAGATTTTTTCAACACATGGACAAAGTATCTGGGGCCGCCTCCTTTTATAGCATCAAACACCATCCACCACATGCAAACCTACAACATAGAAAGATTCCTCAGCGCACAAGAGCAGTACGGACAGTACGAGAGGGCGCTGAAAGAAATGAAAGACGGGCGGAAACGCTCACACTGGATATGGTACGTCTTCCCGCAAATGAAAGGACTGGGGCACAGCGCCATGGCCCGCGCATACGGCATCGGTTCGCTGCAGGAAGCAAAGGCCTACTGGGAAAACCCAACGTTGCGCGAGCGACTGACGACAATCGCCACCGCCCTGCTCTCGCACAAGGGCTCGGCGGCCGAAGACATCCTCGGAGGCATCGACGCCTTGAAAGTGCAGTCGTGCATGACGCTCTTCGACGCCGTCTCGCCCCACGACGTGTTCGACGCCGTACTCCAGGCCTTCTACGGCGGCAAAAGATGCGAAGCCACGCTGGAAATGCTGGCCGGGCAAAGCAAAGAAGGAGAAAGCCTGTAGGGAAAAGACACGGTACAGCCCAACTCTGCTTTTACAATGCATTTTGGCATTCTTGCATTGTTTGTTGAATCTTCACTCCGTACATGATAATAACAACCTTGAATAATACAAAATATGGCAACTATAGATAAAAACAAAGTAGACCTCACATTGCCTAACGGGACAACCGTAAAGGCTTTTGCACCAGTAATCGTATCAGCCAGCCGTTCAACAGACATTCCTGCATTTTATGCAGATTGGTTTTTCAAACGGCTGGAAGAAGGTTATTCCGTATGGACAAACCCGTTTAACGGTGTTCCTTCATACGTTGCATACAATAAGGTTCGTTTCATCGTGTTTTGGTCGAAAAATCCATACCCACTTCTACCATATCTTGACAGACTTAAAGAAATGGGAATCGGTTGCTATATACAATATTCACTTAACGACTACGAAGCGGAAGGGCTGGAAAAAGGTGTGCCTCCCAAGGACTTTAGAATCAAAACATTCAAGTCGTTAGTTGACAAACTTGGAATAGGACATGTTGTATGGCGTTTTGACCCCATGATCCTTACGGAAGAAATATCCATTGACAAGCTACTAGAGAAGGTAAAATATATAGGCAACGAACTAAATGGCTATACGGAGAAGTTGGTTTTCAGTTTTGCAGACATACTTGGCTACAAAAAGGTAAAGTCCAATCTTGAAAAGAATGGAATAAAGTACATTGAATGGACAGAGCAGATGATGGACCAGTTTGCCATGCGTCTGTCAGCAATGAACAAAGAACTCGGATGGAATTTCCAATTGGCAACCTGTGGAGAGAAAATCGACATCAGCAAGTATGGTATCATTCACAACAAATGCGTTGATGATGATTTGATAGTAAGATTGGCATTCAAGGACAAAGCCTTAATGAAACATCTGAAAGTGGAAGTGCATCGACGGGGCGAAAGTCTTTTTGACATTGAACCGGCTGACAGTCTGAATATAAACAGTGACTACTATGCTGTTAAAACGAAAGACAATCGAGACAAGGGGCAGCGTAGTTTTTGCGGTTGCATAGACAGCAAGGATATAGGCCAATACAACACCTGTCCACATTTGTGTGAATACTGTTACGCCAACACAAGTAAAGAAACTGCTCTCGCCAATTACAGAAAGCATAAGTCTAACCCCGACAAGGAAAGTATTATATAATAGTATGGACGCGCTAACAT
>CAVCAV010000216.1:0-4766 GCA_963600165.1 Christensenella sp. UBA1685
TACACGGCATGCGCCCGCCCATGGAGGCGACGATTAAATCGTCGCGCTCTACACGGACATCCCTGAGGTGAGTACATTTCAAGACCACTCGCGTTCTTATTTTTTTAAACATGAATTTTCATGAATTGACCATGAATTCCAGTTCGTGTAGAGCGCGACGATTTAATCGTCGCCCCCATAAACGGAACGTTCGTGTAGAGCGCGAAGTCAGGAGACTTCGCCCCCATAGAAGAAAAAAGCACGCACAACCAATTTCGGCCATGCGTGCTTTGCTTATCAATTCATTACGCTGACGGGGCGGGGACTAATCCTCGTCGGCGTCGCTCCAATCGTCGTTGTAGATTTCGTCGAAGATGCTGAGGTTGGACTGGCCACCTGCGGCTTCGTGCTCGGTGTCGGTCTTCAGTTTACCGCTGGCGTTGGTAAGCATGGAAGCGTCGGCACTGATTTCTATTACCCGAAGTACGGGCGTTACGTATTTCTTCATGTGTGGAGAATGTTTTCTGTTTCGTTATTTTACAATCTGCTTCACTACGCGGCCGTCGCTGTACTTCACGATGTTCACGCCCTTCACGGGTGTTGCGATGCGGAGACCGGCAGCGTTGTAGCGGGCCACTTCGGTGGCGTCGCCCTGGAAGGCTGCGCCGATGCCGTCAACTTTCTGACCGCCGAAGGTGAAGGCCGTCACGCCGTTGGCAGAGGTCATGGTAAGGTAAGCGCGGTAGGCGTCGCACCATACGTCGTCGGTCTTCACGAGGAAGAAGGCTACCGTTGCTGCGTCGTCGATGGTCTGCTGCTGGAGCACGTAGCGGTTGGCATCCTTGCCTACGTTTTCAATCTTCTCGAACGTACCGGTGAGGGCACCGTCGGTGTAGGTGGCAGCGGTGGCAAGACCGTAGCCGGAGATGTTGGCAGAAACTGCGTTGTCAGCGTAGAGGATGTACGGTGTGTTGGCACTGAGCTTCTCGGCCTCGACGAGCTGGAGGTTGTTGTCGGTGTCGGCACTGCTGCAGCTGTAAGCCGTAACGCCTTCGGGAAGTTCGGCTTCGAAGGGAGCGATGAAGGTGGCCCACTTGGCGTCGGTTACCTTAACTTCAACGGTGGCTTTCTCGGCTGCTATGATGCTGAAGCTCTTGCGGCTGTTGTCGCCGGCGGTGTAGAAGCCCTGGTCGCTGTCGTTGTTGGCAGAGATGTAGGCGTTTGCAGCTACGTTGAAGAGGCGGTATACACCGTTCTGGTTGACGCGGCTCGTTTCGAGTTCTACGTTTACAAGCACAGCCTTGTCCTTGCTGTCTACCACGCGGAGCTGATTGTTGTTGCCGCTGTAGTTTGCGCCGGTACCTACATAGCGCTTCACGCCGCCGGCGTCGGTGAAGGCGAGGTAGTAGCGGTTGGGATTGTCCGTATCAGCTGCAGACTCGAAGGAAACGGCCTGGAGGTAGGGTGAACCGGGAGCGGCATTGTAACCCATGCTGTAACCGCCGGCGACGCTTGAGTTGGTCTTGAACGTTACGGCATTGCCGTTGTAGTTGTAAGTATCGTTGTCGGTGATGACAATGTTGAACAGCTGGCCATCTTCCGGAGCGACGAGGGCTGGCTTCTGCGTTGCGATTGCGGACAAGAGGGCGGTCATTGCGGACTCAACATTGGCCTTGTCCTTGATGAACTCAGTAGAAGTGGCAGACGTGCCTTCAATATCAGTCTTAGCGGTTGCTGTTGCTTTCTTTACATCGGCGGCAATTTCGTCAGACTCAACCTGGAAAGCTTCTTTGCCGAACATTTTGTTCAAATAGGCGTTGGCATTGTCGCAAGCGGTCTGGAGCGCAGCCTTGTTGTCATCACGGTAGATGTCCTGGTCGGAAAGGAGCTGGAGGTCGCTGATGCTGATCCACTGATAGGCAGCAGAGGCAGAACCGCCAATTTCGAAGCTTACCTTGGCGGCTTCGGAGAGTTCAAACTCGTAGACACGATATTCCCAACCGCGGCCTGCGTTGTTGTTGGTGTAGATAGAGTCGGCAGAAATGGTGGCGTAGCCGTTGACGTCAACGCCCAAACCGGTGTCGCCCTTTGTGGGGAAGTCGGTTTCGCTTACAAGAAGGCCGTTTTCCGTGATTACCTTCATGTAGCTTTCAGTATACTCTGAACCACGGCCCGTGGCGAGGAGGACATATTTGCCTGCGGGGAGTTCTACATCCTCAAATTTCCAAGAAGTGGTCCAGCTTGAAGTGCTCCATTTACCCCCTTCCTGTTCCCAATAACCGCGGGAAGCGTCGCCGCTCCAGTGCTGACCACCAGCGTTCTGTACCATATCGCCGGTCCATTTGGTCATATCGCCAAGCTTGGCGGTGACGTCGAAGGCGTAGTTCTTCTTCACAGCGTTAACATAGGCGGGCATGCCAGCAGTCTGGAGCGCCGTCATAGCGGCGATGAGTTCATTCGTGCTTGCTACAATCTCGTCGTAAGCCGTAGGATTGTCTTTTTCTACAAGTTTGGAAAGAGCGGTGTATTCATCGCCAGTGTAGTAGGATTCGGTCTGCTCCAACTGCTCTTTTGCCAATGCCTTCATAGAATCAAGCTCGGCGAGCACTTCTTTCGTATCCACGCTCTGTGCGTAGAGCTTTAAGTCCGAAACGCCGAACCATGTGTTGCTGAGCGAAGCGCCGAAGGATACCACCACTTTCTGTGTGGCATCGGTCACTTCAAATTCTACGGCACTCCATTGCCAGCCGTAGCCGTTGCCGTTGTTGGCGTAGGTACCGTCGTATGAGGCGTTGGGGTTGCCGTCGGTGTCTACACCAAGACCCACGCTGTTGTTATTGGCTAAAGTAGTGCTTAATGCATCGTTGTCGCCCACCTTTACGCTGAGATAACCTGGATTTGCCGTGTTGGCGCGACCAGTGGCGAAGAGGGCATATTTTCCTACGGGGAGAGTAACCTCGTTGAAGGTCATCTGTACGTCCAAAGCTTCACCGCTCCATTTGTCATAATAAGTGGTGGCGCTGTTTCCGCTCCAATGTTCACCCTTGTTTGTGCCCACGTTGCCAGAGCAAGAGGTGCTGAGTTTGTCGGTGACGTTCGTCGTGTAAGTTGCAAGAAGGCTCTTGATCTTTGCCACGTTGGGAGCGTAGGTCAGTCCGGCAATGCCCTTATTGATGTTGTTGGCAAGTTTAACCATCTCTTCGTAAGTGGAGGGCATCTCCTTGTTTGCCAACGTTTCAAGTTCGGTTTTCTCGGTGCCGGTGTATTCGGTCTTACTCAAAGTTTCCTTGGCATTCGTCTGAGCCGTGGTCACGAGACCTTTAAAGTAGGTGTCGGCGCTCGACTTGTCCTGGTAGATTTTGATGTAGTCTACAAAAAGTTTGTCATTGTCACCGGAACCATTATTCGTGCTTTGATAACCGACAGAGAGTTTTCCGTTGTCTGTTGCGTTGAGCTCAAAGGAAACTTTTTCTTTAGTCCATGAGCCTTTGGTAAAGGTCGTGGTAGTACCGTAGTGGGCGGTGCCGCCATTTTCAACGTAGCCAAAGAAGTTTTTTTCTATTTTCTTGCCTTGCGTGCCATAAACGGCGACCTCTATTTCATAAGAACCTACGGGAAGATTTACGGCTTGAGTATATTGAGCACAACCTGTCCATGCTGCAGTAAGACCAAGTGCTCCACCGGATTTTTCACCATTGGCATTCGTTGAAGGAACAGAGGCGCTGTTGCACGTATAGCTTGAACCTATTTCAAGTACACCGGCGCCGTGCCAACCTGTCATAGAGCCGAATGTCCAGCCTGTAACAGCGTAAGTAGTGTTGTTATTTCCATCGCTTGTGGCAAACGAAGCTGTACGGAAATCGCTGGAGATATCAAAACCTGCGTTTGTCGCATACAATGCCGTGACGTCGACCATCTCCGTTGACGTCTCGTCAGCCGTAGCCTTCACGCCCTGCGACGCTGCACGGTTAGGCCCTGCAGCCTGTGCCGACCCGAAGCCAAGAGTGGCTGCGAGGACAGCAGAGAGAAAAACTTTTGCTTTCATGTGTGATTGTTTATTTGTTATGGTATTTTCTGATTTTTGCGTCGGTCTGCCGGTGGTCCTGCGTTGTGACGTGTTCTGCCGGTTGTTCTGCGGTTAATGGCGGTATTAGAATCTCATGGCATGATTCGCTACCGTTCTGCAAACTGCGGTTAGCAAAGATTGCGCAGCAAAAGTAGCTTTTTGTTTAAAAGAACCAAAGAATGAATTCGTCTTCTTCAAACATTAACTCCCGTTAACCAACAAATCGTTCACGAGGGTAGAAAAATTCGTCAAACGAGGGGGTGCGCTGCGTGCGAATGTGCAAATGTGCGAATGTGCAGATGTGCAAATGTGCAGATGTGCAAATGAGCTGCGCTTTGCACCGCGTATGGGGGCGACGATTGAATCGTCGCGCTCTACACGTCACAAAGCGTGAAAAAGAGGGTGCAAGCGCATGGGGGCGAAGTCTCCAGACTTCGCTTGCGCGGCTCCATTGCAAGAAATAATTCATGGCCCATTCATGGTCATTCATGTTACCCCTTTTAGACATGAATTGCCATGGATGGGCCATTCTTTTATGAATGCTTGTTCGCGCAGCGAAGTCTGGAGACTTCGCCCCCATGCGCTTGCGCCCTAAAGCGTCGTTTGTGAGCCGTGTAGAGCGCGACGATTCAATCGTCGCCCCCATACGCGGTGCAAAGCGCAGTTCATTTGCACATCTGCACATTTGCACATTCGCGCGCAAGCGCGTCACTCTGCCTTC
>CAVCAV010000217.1:0-4617 GCA_963600165.1 Christensenella sp. UBA1685
CGAACGATGGGGGCGAACGATGGGGGCGCAAGCGCATGGGGGCGAAGTCTCCCGACTTCGCGCTCTACACGGCATGCGCCCTCTATAGACGGTGCAAGTGCAGTTCATTTGCACATTCGAGAATCGCCGGTGAAGGGTGACAGCAGGTTGCACAAACTTTGGTGTATACGCGCGCGTGAAAGAGAGAAAGATTGCTGTGTAATGAATTTGTTACCCATAGTCTTTCCTTTGGAATATATTTATTACCTTTGCGACAAGGAACCCATACGTCAAATTATTTTTTCGGAAGAGTTCAGTGAGTTCTACGATGGTTTGAGCGAACGTATTCAGGAGAAGTATGACTATGCTTTTGCAATGATACGCACGCAATATGTTGTCAACAAGAAATTTGTAAAAAGCATTGACAAAACGGATTTTTATGAACTTCGTGTTTCTATCGGTTATGACGAATATCGTTCAATATTGTTGGCAATAGACCACGACAGTTTCATTCAAGTGCATCGTGTACTTGTGCTCAACTCTTTTCTGAAGAAAGACACTAAGCAGTATAAAGCAGAAATTAAGACTGCAGAGAAACTATTAATGAAATACATGGAGGAATGATTATGCCTAAACTTAGCGAAAAGAAATTGGCGTCTTTGAAAACCTTTGACGACGTGTTGAACGGGAAATATGGCGAAGAAAACAGTGCCGAACGCAAGGAGTTTGATGCGAAAGCCAAAGCTTGGTATTATGCCGAACTCTTGAAAGACGAACGCAAGCGCCAAAACATAACCCAAAAGTCCCTTGCGGAGCAAATAGGCAAGAAGCGTGAATATATTTCCGCATTGGAAAAAGGACAGACGGACATGCAGCTTTCCACATTCCTGAAAATAGCCGATGCCTTGGGACTTCGTTTTTCCTTGGTGCTTGGATAAACCAATAAAACAACAAAAACGCGAAGAGCGGGCCCACCGGCCCGCTCTTCGCGTAAATTATAAACTTCTTCTACAATATTTTGGATAAGAACTTCGTCGCTCTTGTGGCCAATTTGCCCACTTTGTAGAGGCCTATTTGCGCCTCCCCGTCGGCGTTTTCCAAGCGGACGCTGTAGTCGTAGGGAGAGATGGCAATCTTGAGATGATAGTATTTTTTGCCAATCAAGAGCGAAGCTCCAACCAGTTGATTTTTGTATTTCTCAATGTAGTCAATCAGACTTTTGTACTTTACGGAGCGGTCCCACCCACCGTACTGCATCAGTATAACGTCGTAATTGCCATCGGAGCCGATCAGGAAGTTTTTGTTTGCCATAAACTTCTTGCTGTTTTCCTCCCAGTCGCCTGTGTTCGTCTTGGTCATGATGACGTAGCGGTTGAAGTAGTTGAATTTATTTTTTATGGCTTCCGTGCGCTTTTCTGCTTCCTTGTCCCATTCCAGCGCTTCGTCATAGGCTCCGAGGCGCATATAGCATTTGACGATGGCGTTTATGTAGTCGGTGGTGTTCACATCGTTGGCTCCGTTTGCACTTTCCGAAGCGTGGAGCGCTTTCTTGTACCAGCGGACAGCTTCTGCGTATTGAAAGCTTTGGAAATGGCAAACGGCGATGTATATGTAAAGTCGAAGCGTGTCGGCCTTGTCGCCGTAGGCGCGTTTCTCAATCTCCAAACTTTTTTCGTAGAGCGGAATGGCTTCTTTGTATTTTCCGTGGTCAACGAGGTGCAATGTGCGGTACGTATAATAGTTTGTCATAGGCACACCCGTTTCACCATATTGTCGGACAAGCACGTCGTGCGCCATGTTATAGTACTTTTCCGCATTGGCCTCATCCTTCATTCTGTGGTATTTGTAGGCAAGTTGTAAATACAGTGTTCCCTCCCATTGTGCGGAATGAAGCGGGTCGCTTTTGAGCTGTTCGATAGCCAGATCGTAATAGCGCACGGCATCGTCTGTCTTGCCTTGATCGTAACGCAGAACGGCGAGGTTGGCATAAAGCGTAGACGAGGGCTTTTCGCCGGCCCGGGTATAAGCGTCTACGGCAAGCTGGTAGTAACGGTCGGCTTTAGCCAGCTGATTGTGCATTTTGTAATAAAGGCCCACGTTGTTGTAGAGGGTGGTAACGGTGAGCAGCGAATCGGGTTCGGTGATGGCGGAATGGGCTTCCACTATGGCCAACGCCTTGTTGTGCCAGTTCTTTACGGTCGACGAATTCTGTATGTCGTCGTAGCAATTGGCCATATTAGTGCAACTTTCGGCTGTGCGCAAAGAGGCTCCGCCGTAGCAGCGGAGCGTGATTTCGTAGGCCTTCAACATCGTGGCGCGTGCTTCGTCTGTCCGTCTCATTTTATAGAAAAGGAAAGCAAGGTCCTTGAGGCTTTTCGCCGTTTGTCCGTTGTAAAGGCCGTATTGCTTTTCTGCCTGACGGGAAGCACGGGTGTAGTAGGAGAGCGCGCGGGAAAAGTCGCTGAGGTTGTAGTTGGCAAAGTCGCCCGCCTTTCTGAGGTTGGCCACATTGGTGGTGTCGAGCCCCACGAGGAGGTCGGCGTAATGCATGGCCGAGTCGCCCTCGAAACGTGCGGCAAAGAGTTCAAAACGTCCTTCGTAGTACTGCGTGAGCTGTGCGTCGATGCTTTCAAGCGCCTGCTTTTCCTTGGCCATGTTGGCAAGGATGGCGCTGCGGTCTTTCTGGAGCTTGGAAGCGTTGGTTTGCCGGAGCACGGCATCGGCAGCTTCAAGGTCGCCCTGCTCCATGGCGGTGTAGAACGAGGCCTGGGCGTAGGAGAGCGTGGCATAGTCGAGGTGCGAGTAGCGCTCCACGGCGTCGGCCACATAGCTGTCGCAGTTTTTGTACTTTTCGTTCACGCGGTCGAGTTCGGCCTGGTAGCGCGCTCCGAGCTGGTCCTTCTCGCGTTTCACGCGTGCCAGTTCGGCGTCGTAGCGGGCCTTCACGCTCCGCTCCACGTTCTGCCGGATGGCCGCCTTTTCCTTTTCCGAAACAAGCACAATCTCAAACGGAATGAGCGGTGCTATGGGATGGGGCGAGGTGAGCATGGCGGGGTCGAGCACAGAGTAGCCTCCGAGCTTCACCGAGCTGATGCGAAACGAGGTGCTGCCGGCCTTGGCATTGCTGAAAGCCAGGGAGAACGCACCGTCCTTTTGGCTTTGCACGCTGTTGCTGCCCGCAACGGCAATGACGGCACCCGCCAGGCGTGTGCCCTTGATGTTTCCGGGGCGCCCTGCCGTGCGCACAATCCCTTTCTGCGTCAGCGTCTGGGCGGGGACGAGAAGGGAAATGAAGAGGGAAACGAGAAAGAGAAGGGTCTTTTTCATTGAAAGAATATTTAGGGGAAAAAGTTTCGTGATTTTGTGGGCTAACGATGGGGGCGAAGTCTCCATCATTCCGCCTCCACCACGTTCGACTCCGTGCAAGGCATGAAGAGCGTGTCCGTGGCGAGAGGAAAACTGGCGCTCACGGCATAGGCCGTGCGCTGGCGGCTGAGGGAAACGTGCATATCCACGCGGCCTTTGGCGTCGGTGCTCACGCTGGTGCCGCCAACGGTGAGGCGGCGTGCGGGAAGCGGAGCACCCGTGGCGGCGCTGATGAGCGTGAACTGCACATGGCCGTAGATGTCCGCTTTGCGGTGGAGCACGATGCCGACGGAAGGCGAGAGGGTGAACGTGGTGTCGAGCCGATGGAAGTCGGGCGCTGCGGCGCTGAGGCTTACCGTGCGGCCCAGAAAGCGGCGGGGAATGTTGCGGAACGTGCCGCCATCGGCGCCCGAGGCGAGCGTGTCGGTCTTCTCCTCGTTGTCGAGCCGTAGCGTGACCACGGCGTCGTGGAGCGGTGGAAGAGCCGCGGCTCCCGAGTCGTCCGTCAGGCGGTACGTCGCATCGAAAGGCTGGTTCGTGCGCCACACGCCGAAGAGTGCCGCCGCCACGGCAACGGCCGAAACCGCATAGGCGCCCGCCTTCATACGCAGTTGCCGCTTGTGGCGCTGCCAAAGGGTGTCGAACTCAACGTTGAGGAGTTTCGTAATCAGCTGCACATAGGCGCGCTCGCGGTTGACCCACGGAAGGCGGCTTATGCGCTCGTTGACGTTGGCTCCCAGCACGTCGGCAAGTCCGGCTTCGGCGAGGGCGGGGTTGAAACACTCCGTTTCGGGGTCACCGCTGTGGGGCGTGCCGTCCACGATGAAGAGGTGGATGCGTTCGGGGTGACCGAGCGAGGCGAAGTAGGCTATCTCGCGGCCCACCCATTGCGAACGGGCCGAGTGGGGCGAGCAGATGACAATGAGGTGCTGCGTGTTGCGCAAGCGGCTTTTGAGTTCCTCGCTCAGCTCGCCCGGCTGTATGTCGGTGGGGGCGAAGAACACGGGCGCAATGGGTTTGCGCGACTTCCAGCCGCGCTCGCTGCAGAGCGTCACGGGCATGCGGTAGTGCTCGAGCTTCTTCTGCAGGCGCTTGCCCCAAGCCACGTCGTGGCTGTTGTAACTGATGAAGGCAAAGAATTGGGTGGGCATGGGATTAATGTGCAAATGTGCGAATGTGCAAATGTGTCGCTTCGCGAATGTGCGAATGTGCAAATGTGCAAATGTGCAAATGGGCTGCGCTTTGCACCGCGTATGGGGGCGACGTTTGAAA
>CAVCAV010000218.1:0-3145 GCA_963600165.1 Christensenella sp. UBA1685
AGTCGCATAGCCCGCTATGCTCCTTCGTTCACAAACAATTTGGACGAAAAATAGCACCGAAAGCTGACAAAGCTAATTTATAGAACCACCCTTTAATTTCAAACCATGAAAGACAACAACTCCACGCTTTATTCAGAGGAAGTCAGTGACATTGTAGAACGTATGCCCACCCATTGGAGTGCATGGGTGGCGGCAATATTTTCCATAATGATAGCCATGGCACTTGTTTTGGGCTTCTTGATAGAGTATCCCGATACGGTGAGCGGAGACATCTCTGTTACAGGTGAAATTTCTCCTGTGAGAATTACCGTTCCTTGTACGGGACAAATACATCTTGCGGTAGAGAATGGGCAGAACATCCGTAAGGGCCAGATTTTGGCTTATGTGGAAAGCGGTGCCATATTTGAAGATGTGCTTAAACTGGACAGCGTCTGTGAGGACGCTATGGCGAATGGCAACGTCCCGGTTTTGCCTGAAAAGTGTTCGGCAGGCGAACTTGGTTCTGCCTATGCGGGTCTTTATATTGCCGTAAAGAGATACAATAAGCTGAGAGAGTCGAAACTCTATGAAAATATGCGGCAGACGTTGAGTGAGGACGAAATGGCTGCCAAGCAGATGATTGACAATGTTGACAAGGAAATTGCTTTACGCCAGGCTTTGACCGAACATCAAAAGCAGAATTTGGAAAAAGACAGCGTTCTGTGGGCCCAAGGGGCTGTGAGTGAAGATGAAGTGAACGAACGGCGGCAAAGTGTACGCTCTTCACAAATGCAGCTTTACGAACTGCAGAATACGGCCTATGCAAAAATGGGCGAAGTGAGCAAGAACCGCGTGGAGAAAAGCCGCATCGACATCAATGAGAGCGAAGCGTTGCGCGAGGCTTACGACAATGTGGTGGCCTGTGTGGGGACATTGGCGGCTCAGATAAAAGAGTGGAAAAAGAGATACGTTGTAGCCTCGCCCGTAGACGGCCGTGTGGAATACCTTGGCTTTTGGAAAGATTTCATGTTCGCTTCCGAGGGCCAGGATTTCGTGTCGATTGTACCCGCTCGCGGACAAATCTGTGCAGAGATGCATGTGCCGCTTTTAGGAGCAGGGAAAATCCAAGCCGGACAAGACGTGAACATCAAACTTTACGATTATCCGTATCAGGAATTCGGTTCGGTAAAAGGTAAAGTGAAGTCTATATCTTTGCAGTCGGCGGTCAGCCGGAATGCCAACAATTCGGCTGAAGCGTATCTTGTGCGTGTGGCATTTCCCGACGGACTGCGCACGAACTACGGAAAGGTGCTTCAGTGCAACTTTGAAACAAAAGGTACTGCGGACATCATAGTTAGAAAGAAACGCCTTATCCAACGACTTTTTGATAACCTTAGAAACGATACAGGAAAATGAGTTTGTTCAAATCCTTCCCGATGGAATACCAGATGGACGCAAAGGATTGCGGTCCGGCAGCATTGAAAATGGTAGCCAAACATTTTGGCCGCTATTATTCTTTGCAGTTCCTTCGTGACCGCTGCGGTATAACGAAAGAGGGTGTTTCGCTCTACGACATCAGTGCGGCCGCTGAAAGCATCGGCTTGCGGTCGGCTGCCATAAAGTGCACCGTTGAGGACCTTATGGTAAGTGTGCCTCTTCCGTGTATTGTCTACTGGGAAGAGAACCATTTTATAGTTGTTTACCGCACGAGCAAAACACACGTTTGGGTTTCCGACCCGCAAAAGGGGCATATCAAGTACACCAAAGCAGAGTTCTGTAAAGGGTGGCTGGTGAAGGGGGAGCGCATAGGCATTTTGCTGGCGATGGAACCTTCTACGACTTTTAAGGAACAGGGCGTAGAACAGCAACGCAAACGCAAGGAGGGCATGTGGAGCATACTCCGATATTTCGCTCCATACAAACAGCACTTTGCGTTGGTCGTTTTTGTGATGTTGCTGGCCACGCTGCTGCAAGCTATATTGCCTTTCATTTCAAAGGCTGTGATTGACGTCGGCATTAGTGCCGGCGACGTGAAGTTCATCAATTTGGTGTTGGTGGGCAACATTTGCATACTTGTCAGCCTTATGGCTTTTAACGTGGTACGCGACTGGATACTCATGCACATTACGGCACGTATCAACATAGCTTTGATTGCCGACTATCTCATCAAACTGATGAAGTTGCCCGTGTCGTTTTTCGAAAACAAACTGCTTGGCGACATTCTTCAGCGTGCGCAGGACCACGAGCGCATCCGCAGTTTCATCATGAACAATTCTTTGTCCATGGTGTTTTCTGCGTTTACTTACGTGTTGTTTTCCATCATTCTGCTTTTCTACAATCCGGTTATCTTCGGCATCTTTACCGTTGGCTCTGTACTGTATGTGGTGTGGGTGCTGATGTTCTTGAAGATACGCAAGAAACTCGACTGGCAATATTTTGACCTTATTTCGAAAAACCAAAGTTATTGGGTGGAAACGATTTCCGCCATTCAAGACATCAAGGTCTACAACTTTGAACGCTCGAGGCGTTGGAAATGGGAAGAGATTCAGGCGCGGCTCTATCATGTCAACAAGAATGTGCTGATTGTGACCAACTTGCAGAACTTAGGAGCACAGTTTATCGACAGCATAAAGAACATGTCTATCGTATTCTTTTGTGCGGTTGCTGTGATTCGTGGCGACATATCCTTTGGCGTGATGATTTCCACGCAGTTTATTTTGGGAATGTTGGGCGGTCCTTTGGCACAGTTTATTAACTTTGTAATGGCTGCGCAGTATGCCAAGATTTCCTTCCTTCGCATGAACGAAATCCGTCAACTCGAAGACGAGGAGTCGTTGATGAGCGTAGGTGCAAGTTCTGTAATGCCAGAGTGCCGCGATTTGGTGCTTGACAACGTGATGTTCCGCTATTCGCCAAACGCTCCGCTTGTCCTTCAAAACGTGTCGCTTCGCATACCTGAAAACAAAATTACGGCCATCGTAGGCAGCAGCGGTTGCGGAAAGTCTACTTTGCTGAAACTTTTGGTGCGTTTGTACAAACCTTCGTATGGTGACATACGTATCGGTGAAATGAACATGACAAGCATGAGCTTGCATTTTTGGCGTGAGATGTGCGGTGTGGTGATGCAGGACGGAAAAGTCTTCAGCGATACCGTACAGGCCAATAT
>CAVCAV010000218.1:3155-4586 GCA_963600165.1 Christensenella sp. UBA1685
ATGTGCAGCGTATGTTGCATTGCTGTTCCGTAGCACAGATACGAAGTGAAATAGAAGCCATGCCGAAAGGGTTCGATACGCTCATCGGCGAACGCGGTCGTGGCTTGAGCGGCGGACAACGCCAGCGCCTGCTTATCGCCAGGGCTCTTTACCGAAATCCGAGTTACCTGTTCCTTGACGAAGCGACGAATGCTCTTGATACCATCAACGAAAGCAAGATTGTAAAGGCCCTGAATTCGGCTTTTGAAAACCGAACGGTCGTGGTGGTCGCCCATAGGTTGAGCACCATTCAGAATGCCGACCAAATAGTCGTTATGGACGGTGGACGCATTGTGGAAATTGGTGACCATGAAGTCCTGATGCAAAAACAAGGATTCTATTATCGCCTTGTACAGTCGCAAAGTCTGAAATAGTTATACACTAAATCTAATTACCCTAAATCTAATTACGAAATGATTTTTGAAGATTCTGAGAATGCATATGTAAAAGCAATGTGTCTGCTTTTGAAATCCTTGGAAGAGAACTTGTACAATCCGTTGGCTTTGGTGGACAAAACCGACCGGAAAATAATCTATGCATCTGCTTCCATGTTGCAAGTGTACAAGGAGAGTATGAATTTTGAATCAGACGATTTGATGTTGCTGAAAGAAAATGTGGAAAATTCTTTTTTCTTGAGATACAATGAAATGTGTGCGGCAGTGCAAACGCTTATGGACGAAATGCTGGAAAAAGACTGGCATGTTGTTCGCTTGGGCATAGAAATAGGGACGAGTTCAATTAGCCATCGCGAAATAGTCTATTTTCTTACCGCAACCAAAGTGGACGTACCGCGAAAGGACGAGCATGAATATGTGATGTTTTCTTTGTCGGTCGCTTCGAACAAGCCGTGCCGCCGCCTGGTTGTATGTATAGAGAATACGTGTGGCGAGCGCCATTATTATTTGAAGAAGATCAATGGAGGTGAGTGGGAAAAATACGACAAACGCCGACTGACTCCAACAGAGAGCCATATCTTGCTGATGGCGGGCTACGGCCTGACTTCAGACGAAATAGCAGAGGCTATGAACTGTTCGGTAAATACAATTAAGACCCATCGCACCCATATAATGGAAAAACTCTCAGCCAAGGGCATGGTGGAGGCGATGGTTACTGCTATGAACCAAAAGTTCTTCTTCTGTGGTAGATGACGTGTGAAAAAACGTCGCGTTGCTCTCTACAGAATATATCGTGCGACGAGTGGCCTGTCAGGCCACCACTCGTAAGCACTTAGTAACATGTAAAAAATAGGTTGCCCGATTTTCAGCAGAGGGCTTTGCGCAAGGAGCGGGCTGAAAGCCCAGCACAACATAGCCCAGGGCAAGCGAAGCGACACCCTGGGTAAATGCACCCACCCTGATTATGCGCCCTGAAAGGGCAACACAATGGCTACAC
>CAVCAV010000219.1:0-4577 GCA_963600165.1 Christensenella sp. UBA1685
GTCAAGGACAACGTAACCGAAAACCGCACCGTCAGCGTTTCCTCTTCCGACGACCAAGCCGGAAAAGTACAGATAGTAGGCCGTTCGTCCAAATCCGTCACTACCACCAAGGAAGTCACCGTGAAGGCCACGGCCAATTCGGGTTACGACTTCGTCAACTGGACCGACGGCACGGGCAAGGCCGTTACCACGCAGAATCCCTACACCTACTACGGTGCCGACGACATTCAGCTTTGCGCCTACTTCATGGCCAACAAATGGGGACAGCCCGAGGCTGATGAGAGCGAACTTAATGTAATCAGCGACTACGGACAATATCTCACCTCGCTCACCGTCTCCCAACGCGACCGCGACGAGCAGTCCATCTATGAGGCAAGCGCTTGTCCGTCCTCGCTCTTCGAAACCAGTCGTCTCGCCTCCGCAGCACAGGGCAGCCAGCTTACGCTCCACTGGAAGAGTGCGGGCGGTATGGACTACTGCCGCCTTTCGGCATACATCGACCTGAACGCCGACGGCGATTTCGACGATACCAACGAACTCATTGCCGTCTACGGCAAGAAGCAACAGGCAGCCAACGGCGCTCTCAACGACTACACGCTCAACGTCCTGCTGCCCTACGACATCCCCACCGGTGTCACCCACATCCGTCTCCGTTTCGACGGAGCGTGGAACGAGGGATGGAATGCCACCACCGATGCCATGCCCGCCAACCACAAGACGATGCGAATGGTCTACGACATTCCCGTGCAAATACTTTCGGAGGCTTCCTATGCTTGCTCGGTTGGTGTGAAGAGTCAGGATGCGACCATGGGTACCGTCGATGCCAACGGCCAACCCGATACATACGTTTACGGCGTGGGTGAGGACGTGGTTCTTCGCGCCTATCCCGCCACCGGTTATGAAGTGAAGGAATGGCACGACATCTACGGACGCGTGGTGCCTGACGCTTGGCGCGATGGCAACTTCCTCCGCTTCCATGCGCCCGAGAACGGTACGTACACGGCGGTCTTTTGCAAAAAGACCGATGCCATTGCGCAAGTAATCTCTACCCGCCCGGACAACGTCCGTCAATACACCGTCGATGGCCGCCAAGCCACAAAGGACTCGAAAGGCGTAATCGTCGGTTCAAACGGAACCAAGACGCTCCGCAACTGATAGAAGAATATATAGATATATGAAGAACCCGCAGACCTCGGTGCCCACCGCGCTCTGCGGGCTTTTTGTACCTTCTTTGGGGCGAGCTCTCCAGGGCTCGCATGCGCACCCGCGCGCATACACCAAAGTTTGTGCAAGTTGCCTTCAGCCGTCAGCCGCCGTCGAAGACCGTTTTTCGTGCTGCGCTTCATATGGGGGCGAACGATAGGGCGAAGTCTCCTGACTTCGCGTTCTACACGGCTTGCGCCCTCTATGGAGGCGACGTTTGAAACGTCGCGCTCTAAACGGCTTTCAGCGATACATTGAGTGCGCAAGCGCATGGAGGCGAAGTCTCCTGACTTCGCATGAGCGGCTTTAAGTCGGCTGACGGCTGAAGGCAACTTGCACAAACTTTGGTGTATACGCGCGCGTAGGGGCATTTCGCAATTTATAGAAGTGAACGATGGTGGCGAACGATGGGGACGAAGTCTCCATCGTTCGCCCAACACCGTGCCTTGGAATTTTTACACCGTGCCTTGGATTTTCAACACCACACCATCTATGAGCTTTTGCTACGCACTATGGAGGCGACGTTTGAAACGTCGCGTTCTACACAAATAAACTGCCGTGAAGAGCGCGAAGTCAGGAGACTTCGCCCCCATACGCTTGCGCCCTACAAACGCCGTGTAGAACGCGACGTTTCAAACGTCACCTCCATAGAGGGCTGACTTCCCCGTTATTTTGTCGAACATACGTTTTCCGTAACCTATATTCTTCTTTATCTTGGCAGATATTTTGAGCAAATCTTTTTTTTTGTAATTTCGCACTGTAGCGAGGAAGTCATACGCTTCATGCTGAATATTAATCGTCGGGCCTTCCCAGGCTCGGCACAAAAACTTTCTTATATGGTTGCTTCAATGCGAAAACTACTGTTGTTTACATTCATGTTGCTTGGTACTTTCATGTCCCGTGCTGCAGACGACGATTTGATTACCAACCCAATCACTGTCCAACTGGACAAGGCCGGTACTTTGTGCGACAAAATAGAGAGCGCAAAGAAATATCTCATCACCAACTTGAAGATCGTCGGTGAGATTAACGGCACCGATTTAAGGTTTATCCGCGAGATGGCCGGTAGTGACGTGGACGGTGAAAGTACGCCTGGCAAACTCTCCGTTCTGGACTTGGAAGAGGCCAAGATTGTAGAGGGAGGTGATTGCTATTATCAGAAAGATAAGGACGACGACTATTTCTATACGTCGAAAGACGTAATCGGTGATTATGCCTTCCGCTTTTGCGAGAGTTTGACAGAAGTCACTATCCCATCGAGTGTTACGGCCTTAGGTGAGGAAGCTTTCCGCGGCTGCACCGGTTTGTACGGAATGGACATTCCTTCAAATGTGATGTCAATAGGTGAAGAAGCCTTCAATGATTGCAGCGGTTTGCATTATGCCTACATTTCGTCAAGTGTTACAGAAATCAATGACTTTACTTTCCAATATTGTACCAGCCTGGACCAAGTGTCCATTCCTTCAGGCGTCACAAAGATAGGCGAAGCGGCCTTTTACAATTGCACATCTTTGCCCCGTGTGACTATTCCTTCGAGCGTAACGTCTATTGCCGAAGAAGCCTTCGCAGAATGCCGCAGTTTGGAATCGATTTATGTAAATTGGGAAACTCCGATTGCAGTTCCCGCTTCCGTCTTTGAAGGCGTTGACAAGAGCAAATGTAAATTGTTTGTACCGAAAGGAACGGCTCAAAATTATATGCAGGCTGAAGTTTGGGGCGATTTCAAGAACATTGAGGAGTATGAAGCTGCTGGTGTAGATGAGCTTCCTATTACTACTCAAGTCAAGGAAATCTTCCGCTATTCCATTGATGGTAAACAATTGTCCGCTCCTACGAAGGGTTTGAACATTGTGACGTATAGCAACGGAAGAACAAAGAAAGTAATAGTTCGATAGCGTCTGAGCTTTAGTGACGTCTTATACCAAAGCATAAACAAGCAACCCGCAGATTTCGGTGAGTACCGGAATCTGCGGGTTGTTTGATTTACTTGTAAAAAGGATAGGGGCTTAGAGCGTGTTCGTCACCTCGTGTCCCATTTGCATGACGTAGGTAAGGTTCATGTCGGCGTCGAACATGATGACATCGGCGTCCTTGCCGTTTTCGAGCGAGCCCTTGCGGTCGTAGATGCCCATAATCTTGGCCGGCGTTTCGCTGGCCATGCGGCAGGCATCGGCGAGGGGAATGTTGGCTTGCTGCACGCAGGTGCGGATGAGACGGTCCATTGTAGCAATGGAACCGGCGAGCGCGGAACGGTCGGCCAATTTGCAAACGCCGTCTTCGAGAATTACACGCGGGTCGAAAGCGGCGTCGCCTTCAGATGCGGCACAGGCCAGGGAGTCGGTGATGAGGGCGGTACGTTCTACACCTTTAATCTGGTAGACCATGCGCAACATTACGGGAGGCACGTGTATGCCGTCGGCAATCACTTCCACCGTCATGTCTTCTTCAGCGAGGATGCTTTCTACGGTACCGGGCACCTTGAACTCGCGGTTCTTGTAAACCACGGGCATAGCGTTGTAAAAGTGTGTGGCGTGGGTCATGCCGGCTTCGTGGGCAGCGGCCACGTCTTCGTAAGTGGCGCGGGTGTGGCCGATGGAGGGAAGAACGCCGTGCTCGCGGCAAGCCTTGATGAATTCTATGGAACCGGGAAGCTCAGGGGCTTCGTCCCAGCGTTTCAGACACTTGTAGGTGTCGAGAAGCATGTTGTAGTCTGCAGGCACGGGGGGCGTAATCCATTCGGGAATCTGTGCGCCGGCTTGCTTGAGGTTGAAGTAAGGACCTTCGAGGTGGAGACCCATAATCGGGCTGTCTTCCTCTGCCATGAGTTTGTCGCACGTTTTGCAGGCGGCTTCAATCATGGGCACGGTGGAGGAGGAAAGAGTGGGGAAGATGGCGGTTGTGCCGTGCTTCATGTGTGCCTTTACGGCTACGCGGAAAGCTTCTTCTTCGCCTTCCATAAAGTCGCGGCCGCCACCGCCGTGAACGTGCATCTCGATGCCGCCGGGAACTACGGCACATCCCTTGGCGTCTATGATTTCCGCACCTTCAACGTGCAGGTCGCTGTTGAGTACGGCTTTGATTTTGTTCTTCTCAATGATGAGCGAACCGCCTTCCAACCATCCCTGAGGGGTAAGGATGCGGCCATTGACTATTTGCTTGAGCATGTCTGAACGAGTTAATTTATTGTAGAGGTTTGTTAAGGTCTTATTGGGAATCCGTTACTTATGCTACAAAGGTAGTGAATCGAAGGTGAAGCGGCAAGTAAAGCCGTTTGGTAATGCTTAAAAAATAACCTGCCCATTATCGGCGATAATTTATAGAACCACCCTTGAGCGCGGTGAGCGGCCTGGAAGGCCACCACTCGTAAGCCCGGG
>CAVCAV010000220.1:0-4539 GCA_963600165.1 Christensenella sp. UBA1685
ACTTCGCGCTCTACACGGCTGCGCCCTCTATGGAGGCGACGTTTGAAACGTCGCGCTCTACACGGCTCTCTTGCGCAAGTAAGAATTCACGACCATTTCCCCGAACATTTATGTTCAAAAAAAGTATTCATGACCAATTCATGGCTCATTCATGACAATTCGTGTATTAAAAAGAAATACATGAATAGACCATGAATGGGCCATGAATTGTTTGTTTTGTTCATGCGAAGCACGATAAACCGTCCGTGACGGCGCTCATGCGAAGTCAGGAGACATCGCCCCCATGCGCTTTCGCCCGCAAAACATAGGTTGAAAGCCGTGTAGAGCGCGACGATTTAATCGTCGCCCCCATATGCGGTGCAAGGCGCAGCACATTTGCACATTTGCACATTTGCATATTTGCACATTTGCACATTCGCGAAGCGTTCGCTCCCTAAAACGCCACGCGCACGCCCACCTGGCAGTGCCAGCGCGACGAGGTGTCTTCCTTGGCAGGCTTCGTGAAGTCGTTGTACGAAAAACTGGCCACGCGGTTGCCGTCCGTTCCCTCCGTCACGCTGTTCACGCAGAGCGGCTGCACGGCATAGGTCAGCGCATACGACGCGCCCCAGCGGCGGTTGAGCAGGTTGGCAAGGTTCATGATGTCTGCCGTAAAGGACAGGCGGCCGAGACCTTTTATGTTGTAGAACGTCTGCTCGAAGTGGAAGTTCAGCTCGTGTTCCCACGGCGTGCGGTTGGAGTAGCGCTCGACATACTCGCCGCGGTGCTTGCTCGCATAGGCGTCGCCCTCGATCCATTCGTTGAAACGCCGGCGGCTCTCTTCTGCCGAAAGCGACTTCGTGGCCACGAAATTCATCCGTCCCAGTTCCTCCTCCGTAGGAATGTAGAGCAGCACGTTGCTCCACGAGCCGTCGCCGTTGAGGTCTGCGGCATCGTAGAACGTCACGCAGTAGCGGCTGCCGGAGGAGCCGTTGTAAACGAGTGCCACGTTGGTGCTCATCAGGCCGCGGCAGTAGCGCGGCGAGGTGTAGGAGAGCTGCACGGCAAGGCGGTGCGGCACGTCGAAACGCGAGAAACCGAGTTCGGTGGACGAATTGGTGTTTCGCGAATAGTTGTACTGCCAGTTGGCGTAGGCCGTAGAGGACAGGCCGTCGTGGACGGAACGCGAGCGGCCGTAGGTGTAGGCAGCCGAGAGGTCAAGGCCGAAGGCGAAATGCTTCTGCAGCTGGGCGGTGAAGCTGTAGGAGTAGCCCTTGTTGGTGTTGCGCAGATTGATGATGGAGTTGTAGTTGCCGCGCACGGTGGTGAAGTAAGGCGCTGCGGAAGCGTCCACTCCTTCCACGGCATAAACCCGTCCGACCTGCTCGAGCGCAAGGTTTTCGAAGTAGACGTTGTGGAACATTTTGGAATATATTCCTTCCAAAGTCAGGCGCACGTCGCCCGGAAGGCGCTGCTCAAGGGCGAGGTTGGCGCGGAACGTCTGCGGATATTTGAACCGATGGGAAACGGTGACGATGTCGCTGCTCGCCGCCGTGCCGCCCTGTGCCGCAGCAAGCGGGTCGTCCTTATACTCGGAAAGGGAGGGGACGCTTTGCGTGAGCGTGTATTTCTTCACATCCATACCCGTGTTCTGGAAAGCATTCATAAACCACACGAAAGGTATGCGGCCGGTGAAGATGCCGGCTCCGCCGCGCAAGAGCGTGGTGCGGCTGTCGTTGGCATACCAGTTGAAGCCGATGCGGGGCGAGAGGAGCGCGCTCACTGCGGGCATCTGCCCCACACGCACGCCGAGGGAGCGTTCGTCGGAGAATGCGTTGAAGGCGGCGTTCTCCATCGGGCGGTTGAACACGACGGGAAGGTCCATGCGAAGACCGAAGGTGAGGTTGAGGGCGGGGGACACGGCATATTTGTCCTGCACATAGAAGCCGAACTGCCCTGCATGCATCACGGGGGCGAACGACGTGCTGCCCGTTACGTCGGGGTCGGTGTAGGCGAAGCGGTAACGGTTGGGCGCGTCGTTGAGGAAGTCGTCGAGCGTGGCGTAGCGCCATTCGCCGAAAGCGCCCTGCAGGAAGAGGTTGCGCATGCGGTAAAGCTCGTTGTGCGTACCGAACATGAGGGTGTGCGAACCGGTGCTGAAGGAGAGGTTGTCGGAGAGGGTGTAGACGTTTTGGTTGACCTCGTTGCGCGCGGAGGAGTACTCGGTGCCGATGCTGACTTCGTAGTGCGACGTGCCGTTGCCGCCGTAGACGCTCTGTATGTCTACGCTCGGGCCGTAGTAGGGCACTTCGTGATGGTCGCGCACGAAGGTGCCACCAAAGCGCAGCTCGTTGTAGAGCGAGGGGCAGAAGTGTGAATTGAGTTCGCCCACAACGGAATGGGTGCGGTTGACGTAGCGAAAGCCTGAGTTGACGAAGTAATATTTCCAGGAGGAAGAACGGTAGTCGTCGGCAAACGAGTTGTTGTACTGGTAGCGGACGGAAAGGTGGTGGGCTTCGCTGATGTTCCAGTCCACACGGGCGAGCACGCCGAGGCTTTTGCGTTCCACGTCGCGCGGGCCGTAGCTGTCAGTAAGGCCGGTGAGCTGCGTGTAGCGGTCGGCTATCTGCTGCGCCGTTTCGGGCGTGAGGTAGGCGTTGGTGTAACCGGCATAATAGGTGGCGGGGGTGTTCTGACGGTGGGCTTCCACGCTGGCGAAGTAGAAGAGCTTGTCTTTCACAAAAGCACCGCCGAGCGTACCGCCGAAGGTGCGTTCGTTCTGCCGCGAGAGGGGGGAGGTACGGCGGAGCGTCTGGCTGTAGCGGCCGTACATCTTATGGTTGTTGTAATAGGCGTAGGCCGTACCGTGGAGCTGGTTGGTTCCCTGTTTGGTGACGGCATTGACGGCACCGCCCGAGAAGCCGCTCTGGCGCACGTCGAAGGGGGCGACCACTACCAGCACTTCTTCAATGGCATCGAGCGCAACGGGATTGGCCTGTGTCAGCGCGCCGTTTGTGCCGCCGGCGGAGAGTCCGAACACGTCGTTGGCCACCGTGCCGTCTATCTGGAACGAATTGTAGCGGTTGTTGGTGCCGGCAATGGAGATGCCGCCGACCTTGGAGCGCAGCACGAGGGGATTGTTGCGCACGGCATCGAAAAGGGAGCGGTCCACACTGGGCGTCTGCTGGAGGCGGTCGGCAGAGTAGTTGGCAGCGCCTCCGCCGTGCTGCTTGCGCGTGGCGACGACGGTGGCTTCGCCGAGATTGTTCTCGCGACTGTTCAAGGCTACATTGAGTGGAAGGGCTTCGCCGAGGGAGAGGAAGAGTTTTTCGAAGGTGCGCGTTTCGTAACCGATGCAGCTGACCGTGACGGTATAAGGGCCGCCCGTGCGCATGCCCTGGAGGGTGAAGCGTCCCTCTTCGTTGGTGACGGTGCGGTAGGCGGTGCCGGAAGCCACATGCACGGCATGGACGGCAGCGCCGACAACGGGTTCTCCGTCCTTGTCGGTCACAGCACCGACAAGGGCAGACGTGGTCACTTGCGCGCTCGCACACACGGCAAAGGCGGGAGCGGCAAGAAGGGCGAGAAGTGTTTTAGGAGTGGGGAACATGGGAGAATGTGCAAATGTGCAAATGTGCGAATGTGCGAATGTAGGATGCTTTGAGCATAGCGAGCGATGGGGGCGAGCTCTCCAGAGCTCGCTTGAGCGAGCTAAGCATTCTTATTAAAGAAGTTACCTATAACGTTCAAGCGAAGTCAGGAGACTTCGCCCCCATCGTTCGCCCCCATCGTTCGCGTCTATCGCTCAACGGTTTTCTAATGAAAAAAGGCTATGCACACGCGGTGCATAGCCTTCAATGGTATATGTTGTCGCAAGGGGTAGAAAGCATGTTTTACTTTGCGTCCCGTGCGGCGATTCCCGATTACTCAGCCTTGGGCTCTTCAGCAGCGGGAGCTTCAGCCACTTCAGCGGCGGGAGCTTCGGCAGCAGCGGCAGCCTTCTTGCTACGGCGAGTGCGGGTAGCCTTCTTCTTGGTCTTGGCCATGTTCTCGTCGAAGTCAACGAGCTCGATGAAGCACATCTCAGCAGCGTCGCTTGCACGGAAACCGGTCTTGATGATACGAGTGTAACCACCGGGACGGTCAAGCACCTTGGCACGAACCTCACGGAAGAGCTCGGTAACGGCCACCTTGTCCTGGAGGTAGCTGAAGACAACGCGACGGGAGTTCATCGTGTCTTCCTTGCTCTTGGTCACGAGGGGCTCAACGTATTTCTTGAGCGCCTTGGCCTTGGCGAGAGTCGTAGTGATTCTTTTGTGCTTGATCAGCGAACAAGCCATGTTGGCAAGCATGGCCGAACGATGAGAAGCAGTACGGCTCAGATGGTTGAATTTTTTAGCGTGTCTCATTTCAGATATTAATCTTTATCTAATTTGTACTTTGTGATGTCGGTTCCAAACGACAGATTCAGACTGTCGAGCAAATCATCAAGCTCCGTTAGCGATTTCTTACCGAAGTTGCGGAACTTAAGCAGGTCGTTCTTGTTGAACTGCACAAGCT
>CAVCAV010000221.1:0-4501 GCA_963600165.1 Christensenella sp. UBA1685
GTCCACATACAGCGGTGCACCGTGAAGCTTCGTGATTTCAGAGTCGAGACGTGTCCAGTCGTCTTTTTCAAGGCGTCCGCTTTTCAGTTTTTCACCCGTCACTTCGCAGACGTTCACGATGATACGGTTCACAAGCTGCACGTTCGACATTTCAAGAGAGAACATGGCCACGGGGATTTTCTGGTCAATCGCCATATTCTTCGCCATACTCAGAGCAAATGCCGTTTTACCCATGGCAGGACGTGCTGCAAGAATGACGAGGTCGGAGTTTTGCCAACCCGAAGTCATCTTGTCAAGGGCATGGAAACCCGAGGGAATACCGCTCATACCGTCGGTACGTGCTGCAGCCTTCTGCAACATGTCGTAGGCTTCCTTGATGACGGGGTCGATTTGCGTATACTCCTTCTTTACATTGGACTGCGAGAGGTTGAAGAGCTGGCCTTCAGCCTCTTGCATAAGCTGGTCAATGTCCTGAGAGGGATCGAATGCCTTCGTTTCAATGCCGGAAGTGTAGGTGATGAGTTCGCGTGCAAGGGCCTTTTGGGCGATGACGCGCGCATGATACTCGATGTGGGCAGACGAAAGAACGATACTCGAAAGCTCCGCTATATAATAAGGTCCGCCAATGTCGTCGAGTTTTTTGGACGAACGCAGTTCTTCCGTAACCGTCAAGACGTCTACGGGTTTTTCTTCGAGATTCAAGCGTCGGATGGTCTCGTAAATGGTTTGGTGGCGCTTGTCGTAGAAGCTTTCGGGTTTGAGTATTTCGCTTACCTGATAGTAGGCATCCTTTTCAATGAGCAAGGCACCGAGCACAGCCTTTTCAAGTTCTACGGCTTGCGGTTGCAAGTGACCGAAGTTGTCGGTCTGTGGCACCTGCACCTTAGGCTTCTTTGTGTATGTTCGTTTTTTGGCGGTAGTTCCACCGTTTGCTTCGGGCATGATGGGGATATATTAAGGGATAAAGGGGGTTCACTCCTGCGAATGTTGGTAACAACCGATGTCGGGTACAATGCCGTTGCCCGTACGAGGGCGGCCCAGGAGGTCGTAGGGATAGGTGGAGACGGAGATGGTAGAATCGGCATGGGCGATGGCCTGCGACTTGCCGCTGAGCTGGAAGGAGAAAGTGAGCGCGTCCGTGTTGAAGTCGGGCGTGAAATTCTTTTCGCGCTTCACGGAGTTATCTCCGTCGGCATCGTCCCAAAGGCAGTTCACCAAGCGTTTGTCTTCCGTTTCGGGATGGGTGGTGTTGAACAGGCAGTTGAAGAACGCGTATTCGTAGGCATCGTTTTTATACTTCGTGTTCTGCGAACCCATCACTTCATCGGACTGATAGCCAGTGATAAGGCAATTGGCAAACTGTATGGACTTGAGCGGCAGACGAATTGTTCCGTCGTAGTTGGCAAAATCGAGCGCTACGCCGTCGCCACCGGTAAACACATAAAAACGGGCAATGGTACAGTGCACAAAAGTGGCATAGCCACCGCGCACTTTCACGCAGTTGCCTCCGCTGTTGGTTATCTGGCAATTGCCCACATAGATGTTGGCCATGCGCGAACTGAGTCCGTCGCCTTTCGTGTTGTGCACGATGGAATTGTCCATATAAAGTTTCTCCACATCCACGTCGGACGAGTCAACCTGAATGCCGAAGTTTCCGCTGTGGATGTCGGCATAGGAGATGTAGTTGCCATAGCTCTCTTTGGCCAGTACCACCCCACCCCATTGTCCGGGAATGCGGTCGTAAGGCTGTCCGGCAAACATGTTGCCGAGGCGGTCGCCGCGCATTTCTACAGGATGTTCGAGCGTACCGAGCACCCTTAGCGCTCCGTGCACGATAAGTTTGGCTCCGGCATGGAAATACAGTCGCGTACCCTCGGCAAGGGTCAGTGTGGCACCTTCATTGACCACCAGACTGTCCATCACACGATACGGGCGACGGGCAGAAAGCACGGTGTCGGTCTTTATCTCTTTGGCATTGAGGGGGACGATACTTTGTCCGGAAGCCGTCAGCACCACTTTGTGCAAGTTTCCGCTCTCCGTTTGAAAAACGAGCGAACCCTCCTCTGCCACTGGTTCATCGGCATCGGCGTCGGGAACGTTGGCAAAGAGGAAAACCATGAGGCTGTCTTTTGCTCCTATCTCGAAATCGGAACCTTCGCCGCCGGCCAATGGCATACCGTCCACGTTCACCTGAAAGTGCGAAGCATTGGCCCCGTCGAGATACACGCGGGGAATGCGAATAGCCTTGTCGTTACGATTGTAGACGGTGAAGGTGTATGTATTGGTGGGTATACCGCTAATAATGGTATCGAAAGCTACGGTGTCGGTGCTGAACGTCAGACGGTCGGAAGCCGCCGTGGAGTAGTCGTCGTCCTTCAAGCACGCCGTAAGGGAGAAGAGAACGATGAACAGCAACAAAAGTTTTCGCATGAAATGTGGGTTAAACGTGAATGCTTTTTAGCGTTTTCGGAGATTTAGAGGGCGGAGGATCGAGGGAACGTAGAGTGAAGATTGAGCGAACGATGGGGGCGAGCTCTCCCGAGCTCGCTTGCGCGACCCTTGCACAGCATGAGCGACGTTTTACACGCACTATGGAGGCGACGTTTGAAACGTCGCACTCTACACGGCATCTGAGCGATATTTTGAGGGCGCGAGCTCATGGGGGCGAAGTCTCCTGACTTCGCGCTCTACACGACACTTGTTGGTTCGTGTAGAACGCGACGTTTCAAACGTCGCCTCCATAGAGGGCGAAGCCGCGAAAAAGCGTCCGTGACGCTGCGCAAGCGAGCTCGGGAGAGCTCGCCCCCATCGTTCGCTCAATCGTTCGCTCAATCTGTTGTTACATCGTTCGCTTCTATCAAGCCTCGGGGATGTTCTTGAGAATGTCGAGCAGATGGTCCCACACCATTTTTACGGTGGGAAGGAGCAAACGTTCGTCGGGCGAATGCACGCCACGGAGCGTAGGACCGAAGCTTACCATGTCGAGGTGCGGATATTTTTCACTGAAAAGACCGCATTCGAGGCCTGCATGGATAGCGAGGATCACGGGCTCTTTGTGGAACAGGCGCACGTAGCTCTCTTTGGCTATTTTCAGAATTTCGCTGTTCGGATTGAGTTTCCATCCGGGATAGCCCTCGTTCGTTACCACTTGTGCACCGCCGATTTCGAAGGCCGCACGAACCACACTGCTCATGTTTTCGCGTGCACTGGCCACACTGCTTCGCTGGCTGGTGGTGACGACAATTTCATTGCCCTGCTTGCGTACGCTTGCGAGGTTTGAAGAGGTTTCCACCAACCAATCGATGTCCTGGCTCATGGCATACACCCCATTGTGCACCGCATGAAGCGAAAGAAGCATTTTGCGGGCTGCAGCAGGCTGCATACCTACAGAAGGAGCGTCGGCTTCGCTTTCCAGATGCATCTCTATGGTCTTCTCCGTCACGGCATATTCTTCTTCCACCTCGGCAGCGAGCACATTGAAATCGGCACGCACCTGTTCCTTGAAGGAAGCGGGCACAGCGCAAACGGCATGGCCTTCGCGGGGGATGGCATTGTGAAGGCCACCGCTTTGGATGTCTATCAAGCGGAGATCGGTCTTCTGCAGTTCGTTGACGAGGAATCGGATAAGGAGTTTGTTGGCATTGGCTCGTTTTTTGTTGATGTCATCGCCTGAATGTCCGCCGGTAAGTCCTTTGATGCTTACAGAGAACTTGAAATATCCGCCGGAAATTTCCTCTTCGGGGAATGCGTAAGTAGCCGTTGTGCGGGCACCGCCGGCACAGCTTACGAAGATTTGGCCCTCATCTTCCGAGTCGAGATTGATGAGGATGTCGCCGTGCATGAAATCGCTCTTCATGCCCTCGGCGCCGGTAAGGCCCGTTTCCTCATCGCGTGTAAATACGCATTCGATGGGGCCATGCTGCAAATCGTCCGATTTCAGTACGGCCATTTCCATGGCCACACCGATACCGTCGTCGGCACCAAGCGTCGTGCCCTTTGCGCGCATCCATTCGCCGTCAATCCACGTCTGGATGGCATCGGTTTCGAAGTTGAACTCCACGTCCTTGTTCTTTTCGCAAACCATGTCCATATGGCTTTGGAGCACCACAGTCTTTCGGTTTTCGAAACCGGGAGTGGCGGGTTTGGAGATAATGACGTTGCCCGTTTCGTCCACATGGGTGGGAAGACCGAGGCTTTCGCCAAAATGTTTCAGGAATTCTATCATCTTCTCTTCCTTTTTGGAAGGACGGGGCACTTTGTTGACCTCTGCAAAGCAATCGAACACGATGGCGGGTTGCAGCATTTCTTTTTCTGTCATAACGAAATTGTAATGAAATAGTTAAGCTTTAGTACAAAGGTGCAAGGTCTGGAACATGCGCATCGGCAAATTATCATGCCCATGCTTTGTCCGACAAAAGCCATGCACTAACTTTGCACGCACAAAGTTAGTGCAAGGTGAGAGAAGATGAAAGAAAAACCGCTTTTTCTTTCTCTTCCGAGC
>CAVCAV010000222.1:0-4465 GCA_963600165.1 Christensenella sp. UBA1685
GAAGTTTCCTTAAACGCCCATGCGAGCTCGGGAGAGCTCGCCCCCATAGAGGGCTAAACCTCATTCGCGCATTAAGGAATTCTTCTATTTGCACATTTGCACATTCGCACATTTGCACATTCGCGCAGCTGCATAAATAGAAAAGGCTCTCGCCACAAAGGTGAGAGCCTTTTTTATTTATGGAACTGCGCGCTTATTCCGGCACAACGTTGGTTGAACCGTTGATGTAGGTGTAGGTGCCGTCGACGGAAATGCCTTTGGCCTTCTTGCCCGTCACGCTCATGGAGATGGTGCCGCCGTCGAAGGTGAAGTTGCCTTTGACTTTTATGCCGCGGCATTTCGACTCGTCGTCCTGATCCTTGTGGTATGTGGTACCCGTGACGTTCATCTTCACCGTAGTGGGCGTTTCGGTCTTCTGGCTGATGAGAAGGTCGGTGCCTACGCTGATGCCTTTTGTGCCAAGTCCGCTCACTTCTGCGCTGAGCGCACCTCCGGCAATGGTCACGGCGCTGTCGGTCTTGAGGCCCTTAACGTCGTCGGCCGTGATGTCCATCACGAGCGAACCAGCGTTGAGGATGGCCTGGCCGTTCAGCTCGTCGGTAGCGTCTTTCGTCACGCTCACGTCCACGCAGTCGCCTTTCGTACCGCTCACATTGACCGTGCCGCCGTCCTGACGGAAATACTGCTGCACGTGGAGGCCGTCGCTTTCGGCAGCCGTCACGTTGAACGTGCCGAACGAGGGCTTGAACCACGTGTATTCGTCGGAAGCATAAGCGTGCTTCGTGTGGCCCGCCACATTGAGCGTGCCCGCACCCTTGAACTCGGCGTGGCCGTTGATGAAGAAGCAAGCCTTGTGCGTGCCGCCCGTGGCATCGGAGAGCGTGTTGACCGTGCCGTCCGTCACCACCACGTTGATGCGCTTGCCGCAGTCGATGACGAGGGCTGCGCCGCGGGTGTTGGCGAGCGAAAGGCCGTTGAGCGTAAAGGTGGCCTTATAAGAACCATCCATGTAGAACGAACCGTCGGTGCTCGAGCCGTGGAGCGTATAGTTTATTTCCTTGCCGAGTCCGTCGGCGGCAATGATGCTCACGTCGGCTGCCGTGGCTGTGGCTTGCAACTGCGCTGCCACGTCCTCGCTCACGGTGAGATGGGCTTTGCCGTCGGCAGCATAGTAAACGTCCACACTACTTTCGGCGTAAGCGGACTCGTCGACCGTAATGCTGTCCACCTCGGCGAGCGTGAAGTCGTGGCTGCCGATGGTGAGCACGGTGCCTGAGGCGGAATAGGTCATGTCGCCTACCGTGGCGGCGGGAAATGCGGTGCACACCTGTCCCTGGTGCACTTTCAGCGTTTGGGCCTGCAGCGCAGAGAAGGCGGCTGCAGAGAGAAGGGTGAGTAATAAGTGCTTCATGGCTGCGGGGTTGTTATTTAGCCATCAGTTTGAGCACCTTGTTGCCCACCTTCACCACGTATACGCCGCTGGCAAGTCCCTGGTGGGGCATTTCGCGTCCGTCGAGGCTGTAAACGCTCACGGGCGTGCCGGCAGGTGCGGCCACTTGCAGTGCGCCGTTGACGATGGAAGCCGACACTTGTGCCGACGTAGCCTGGTCGATGGCGGTGGCTGAAGTGGAGAAGTACATCTTCGCCATGTTGGCGAGAGCGAAAGTTGCCGTTTCAGTGCCGTTGGCAGCCACGAGGTTGCCGTCGGCAAACGTCAGTTTAAGTCCTGCTGTCTTGAGGCTCGTTTCCGAACCGTCGGCTTGGCGGAACGTAAGGTAGCTGTAAGATTGTGCGGAGGCGGTGAGGCCGAGAGCCAGGCCGAGGCCCAGTCCGAAAAGACGTAAACTTTTCATATCTGATGATTTAGAATTTGAACTTGTATTCAATGCTTATGGCATGGAGGTTACCGCTGCTGTCGTCGTCTTCGTCGTGGTTGTTCTGGAACATATAGCCGAAGTCGATGCGGTGGTGCTTCGAAATCTTCCATTCGGCACCGAGCGTAAAGCGGCTCTTGTCGAGATTCATGCCGTCGCTTATTTCGTTGAAGATTTCTGCGGACACAAAGGGTGTGAGCGGACAGTGGCGTATGTTGTACTCGGCCGTGAGGCGCGAGCGTAGCGTGTGCTTGTCTTTTGCCTTCTTGTCCCTTGTGGTCTGTTCGAAACGCGAGAAACTGTGTCCGCCGTATTCATACACGTCGCCGGTGAAGGAAGGGAGCATGGCGGAGGAAATTTCAGAGCGGTACTTGTCGCGCTGGGTGGTTGCGGCCACGTAGTGGGAGTAGCGGTAGCGTTCGCGGAGCGAGAAGGTCCAGCGCCCGGCGTCCACCTTTCCCGTGACGTCGAACGTGGCACGGTGGCGGCCGCGCCAGTAGCTGTGGTCCACGTTGTAGCCGTTGAACACGAGGTTGCCGTCGTCGTCGCGTTTGCTTTTATAGTCGGTCTTCGCTTCTTCGTCGCTACGGGCATACACATAAGTGTAACCGGCGCCGAACGAAAGCCATTTGAGTGCCTTGTATCCGAGTCCGACTCCCACGTCCCAACGGGAAGCGTGCTTGAGATTGTCTTCTGCATCGAACCCGAGGGAAACGTCAGCAGAGAACTTTTTCGTGATTTTCTTTTCCACGCTGATGCCGGTCCAAATGCCGAAGTCGTCTTCTGCGGCGGCGGGAAGTGCGGCGCAGGCAGCAAGCAGGAGGGGAACGATACGTTTCATAGGCAAAATGAAGGAGAGGAGTGCTTAGTTGTTGGGAATTTTAAAGATACGGTCCACCGACTTGATGCGGCGCTGGGGGTCGACGTAGAACACGCGCAGCATGGTCATGTCCGTAAGGAAATCCACGGCGCCCACTTCCACGCGGGTTATCTTGAGGCCGAGGCGCTCTTCGAGGTCGGCTTTGAGCTCGGGGTAGCGTTCTGGCTTGATGAGGTCGATGTTGTCGTATTTCACAAACTTGCAGCCCTCGTTGTTGGTGGTGAGGAAGTTTTCGCAAGCCCATACGCAAACTACGAAGATGGCGTTGATGATAAGTTCTTCAAGGAAGGTGATTTCGTGGCAGCGTCCGTTGAGCACGGAGAGCGCCACAAGGAAGAAGAGGTAGGTCATCTCGCGGATAGGCACGCTTTCGGTGCGGTAGCGTATGATGCCGAATATGGCGAAGAGGCCGAGTGCTGCTCCTATGCCCATGTCGTTGTTGTTGTGGAGGAGGAGGGCAATGAGCATGAATATGCTTACGGAAAGAAGGATGAACGTGAAGTAGTAGTCGCGTCTCCGTCCTTTGGGATAGTAGAAGAAGTGTACGACGATCCAAGTTACAAGCGTGTTGAGCAACAGGCCTGCAATGATGTCGCCCATGCCTGCAGTGAGGCTGAAGTTTTCGGGCGAGAAGAAGTGGTTCCAGAAGTTTGTCATTGTGTTGCAGGAGATTTATAGAAAAGCAGTTGGTTGCTGGGGGAAAGGCGGCGGTTTACTTTTCGGCCACCTTACGTATTTTCACAAGGCGTTTTTTGAAACGGTTGGCGCGCAGCGTGTTGTCGGTCACGGAAGCACCGATGCAATATTTGCTGAAACCTGAGGGCTTCACGCGCAGCTGGCGAAGGATGGGGATGATGGGTGACGGCACGCGTCCGTCGCGCTTGAGTTCCACCACAACGATGTTGTCCATGTCGGTGTCTTCGCCGGTGAGGAGGTTGTGGAAATGGATGTCGAAGTCGATGGTAAGGCGCTCCGTCTTGTCGTGGTTGACGAGTGTGATGCGGTTGAAGCGGTTGCTCACGGTGGGCGCCACGTCGTGGAAGGTGAATCCGGTGGAGTTTTTGAGGAAATCGCTTCCCGCGCCTTCTTTCACCACGCTTTCGAGCGAGGGTACGGCCACGCGGGTCTTGGAGGTTTTGCCGTGGTTGTCCTTTTTCTTCACTTCGAGAAAGGTGATGTCGCTTTCGAGGTAGGTACGCACGCGCACTTTCTGCCGGGGCTTGCGTCCGGTTTCGTGCTGGCGGTACATGGCGTTTTCCTCCGTGTCGAAATAGGTGGTGGCGTAGCCGCAAACGCGCTTGTCGCCGACGACCTGTGCGTAGTAGCTGTCGCGTGTGAGGTGGAGCAACTTGGCCAGCGTGTCCATGTTGGTCACGTATTTGCAGTCCGTACGGTTCATGAGCCGTATGGACTTCATTTCGTCGAGCGTGATGGGCGGCATCTCGCCGGCAAGTTGTTCTATGCGCTGGTCAGTTGTTTCCATTGTTCTTTGTCGTGCCGGAGGTTAAGGTTCGATAAGCGTGATGGACAAGTGTGGAATGCTGCGGAGAGGCACTGCACAAGGGCAAAGATATTGATTTTCGGTTGGTTCGGCAACATTCTGCATGGCATTTTGTCAGCATACGGGCGCATATTGTTTACAGAAAATTAGCCTTTCGTGCGTTAGCGGGTCCCGTAGACAATAAAAAAGTGGGGCTTGGTTGAAAATGCG
>CAVCAV010000223.1:0-4442 GCA_963600165.1 Christensenella sp. UBA1685
CACCACATGTACATTGGGCATATGGGCATAGATGATTTTAGCCAAGGACGTCGATTTGTATTTAGGATGTATTACTAACATATTACACTTGCTTTAGGGGGGTAATTTATAGAACCACCCTTTATTTATTCGAAGGCAAAGACAGTAATGCAGCGTTTGCAATTTAATGAGCTGTTCTGACTAATGCCCCATTTTATTTCTATATCTTCGTTGGCAAACGTGGCCAAGCAATTACTTACCGCTTCCATTTCATCCATCATCAAATTTTCTCCTTCCTTGTAGGATATTGAAAGAATGATGTTTGAAAGATTGTTTGAACACCGCTTTCGCATCTCTGCCATAGTTTCCTCTGTGAGTTCTTTGACAGCGGTGTCACCCTCATTCCTTACGGCCAACACTGGGCGGCGGTTTTCTGCAAATTCTTTAAAGTCGTCCCAATCAAGGCTTATAGGCCCTGAGAGGGACAATGCGTCATCCATATAAGCTTTGGCGATTTGCCATTCTCTTGTTATTACTCTTAGCACGCCGTTCCTACTTATGATTCCTCTACCACTCTTTTTTCACATAGCGACAGCACTTCGGTTTTGAAGTCCTCTTCTGTAACCAACAGCTGGAGTTCTTCAATCGTCTTACATGCATTGATAAAAACCGAATGGTGCTGTGTAATGCCATCCTTTCTTTTAATCTGTAGGGTTACTGACATAGAGTAGAGAGATGGCTCTATGTCCATTCGCATAATCGATACGCCCATTTTCTCGATAGCTGCATGGCTCGATGCCACATTCATTGTTGCATGTACCATTTTGTCAAAAGGACGTATCTTGTCCAGTTCAACAAGGAATGCCTCATCATGCAATAATTGGGAAACAAATTCGCTGTAGTTTTCTACGATCTTCACCAAACTTTCTGTCATAACGTTGCTTATTTTAATTTTCATTCTCACTTTAATTGTATTTACAGTGAAGGAGAAAAGAAATTCTGATGTTCTATCACTATTGCGCCACATTTCTGCTTTTTGTCCACCATTCCTTAATGGCCTTGTTGAAGCGTACATTCAGTCTGCAATATTTGGTGTCAACCCATGAACGCAATCTGCCTACACGCTTTGCCACTTCAATCGGTGGGGTGTCTTCAATGAACCGGAGGGTCCAAACTATGCAGTCTTCTTCTTTCCATTTCTCTTTCAGAGGTATGGTGTAAAAAATCTCCACCACCTTTTTCTGCAATTCCTCACTGCCGGGTTCAGCGCCCAGCGCTTCGGCCAATGGGTTGGCAGGGCTCTTTTCTTCTTGCCACACGCAGAAGTCCTTGGCAAACTCTTCTGACACTTCGATGATACGAGGCACCTTGTCACGCAGCACCAGTTCTTCATATCCACTTTCACTACGAATGAGGCGGTCTTTGAAATCGGCTTCGGCCTTTTTTTGAAGTTTGTGCAAATCGTCTTTTTTCAGACGGAACGACTTCATTATCTCTCTTTCCGTTTTGTGTTCTACCAAAGTGGAGAAAAGAATGTCCTTATACAAACCATTAGGCAGAATATCGTTCAAGATGTATTCCCACGTTTCGGGGTCTATAGAAAGCCCGAGCAAACGGGTGTTTCCCACAGTGCGCTCGCGTTTGATGTTGATGAGCTTCATCTCTTCAAGGTATCTTATCAGTTCATGCTGTGCGACCTCGGCAAGCCAACTAAAGAAACTGCTCTTGCATGAGTATTTGTCGAGTACGCTCCACGTACCCTCATTCCACAAGAAGGTGTAAAGTATGTCGCCAAACTCCTCAACAGACACCTCAATCTTGTAGGTCTTCTTAATTTTTGCAAGTATCTTTGAGCGAAAACGACTGATGTTGCACCCGTTAGGGCTTGTGCTGTAGAAGAAGGCTTTGGCAAAAAATTCATCACCCGACCTTAATCGTTGGATAATCTCTGCCGACTCTTCTGTGTTGGCTTCATGCCATGCCACTTCACGTGTCACAACACCCCAATAACGCTGTTCTTCCTTTTCGGAAGCAAACTTCTTATGGGCTTCCGTTGCCTTGTTCATAATCTTCAGAACAAGTTCTTCATTATCTATTGAGAGCGGCTTCTTCTTGCCCTCAATTTCCTGACGCACAACCTCTACAAGGCCGAGGATAGTTTGCTTTGCTGTAAAAATGTTTGTCCTCATAGCTGCCAAAATCTTTAAAATGAAACATTCAAAAAAACCGAATATTACATCGGATTTTCTATCGCAAAAATAGGGGGATTTTGACAGGTAGACTGACCTTTGCTATGTGAACAATGCGTGCTTTATTTCTTTGTTGATTATCAGTTAGTTATAATTGTATGTTCATTTATTTTAACACTAAAATAGAGCAATAATCTCTTTGGGCAGAATGATGTGTTTGGGTAGTACAGACAGGTGTGCTTTGGCATTTTGCAAAAGGAAGGGCTCTGCAGCTTCCTGCATCCTTTCGCAGGTGTTTCCCACGTCCTTGCGAATGCTTTTCAGCACGTAGTACAAGCCTTTCTGTTTCGACTCGCCTTGCGCATTGAAATTTTTCACCATGTCGGTAAATAGGGCTTCACCATTCTTGTCGTAAGTCATTTCGTAGAGTTTGCCGAAGAGTTGCTTGTATTGAACGATGTTCAACGTGTCGACATTGTCACCATTCTTTTTGCGGTCTATCAGATAAATGAGGTAGAGCACAAAACCAGCACTACGGCTGAAACGTACCATGAGCCTCTCGTCGTTTCTGCATAGAAAAAGACGATAATGGCCATCCGTCTTTCGAATTTTATCAATTTTCTCAAACCAACGTATCTCCAAATCCATTGACGATACTTCTGCCAAGTGTTTGGGATTGACAAAATTAGCCAACTTCTCTTGAAATTTAGGCGATTGACTTTGGAGGAACATTCGTAGAGTAGCAGGGTTCATGTGCCTAATGATATATTCAATCTCTGCTTCCATCTTTGGGTCATGCTTCTTATGGCTCTTTTTCAAGTTGTCCGGCAGACGGTCATACATCTCCATGAGTTGCTTATGGGTGATGGGCCCCTCAATTTCCATCTGTTCCTTTTGCTTGGCGGTGGGGGCTCGCATGTTATAGGTTTGTACCGGTGCATCTCCAAACGGTGTGTCGAAGAAGCCGTAGCCGAAACCCCGGTGTGCAAGGTATTTCCTTGTAAGTTCAACGAACTCATCCGTATCTTCTTCAATAAAGGAGCGGAGCAAGGCATCCATATCCCCCTTGGCAATGTGCTCTGCCTCATAAACCATTTGGTGGATAAGTTCGAAGATGTTGCTGCTATCAGCCTTGGCAACGATGAATCGTTTCTTGTACCCCGTGTTGTGCCCACCTGCAAATGCCGGCAGTTGCAACAACAGATTGTCGCCATGTAGCTCTATGCGCTCCCTAAGCTTAGGGTGGTTGTTCAGTTCCACACTCGGCACAACCTCCAGTTCATAAGTGTGGTAGTAGTCGTCGCAGTTCATCAGTAGCTTATACTGCTCCATGATGTCCACGGCTTGTTTTGCAAAGTCTGTTTCGGAGCTTGTAATTAAGTAAAGAAAATTGTCTGAAAAAGCACCTACTGCACAGTTTTCTTCAATCAGCTCGCCAACGCTAGGCTTGTATGTCGTGTTGTTATCTTCCATTTGTATGTATATTTATAATAAGCAATGTGTAAAAAACAACTTACCCAATTTTTCTACAAGTTTCTGCCTCACTGTGAGGCAGAAGCCAAAAGGGAGAATTGGGTTAGTCGAGCATCACAAAGGCAGCCCAGTGGAATGGGGCGGGATGCCTCAAGCGGGTGATAGCTTGGGCCGTTTCAAATGCCTTGCGCTTGTCCCAGGCATTATGCGTGTTTGCAAGATACTCATAGAACGTTACCATAAACTCAGACGTCACCTTATCGTCCACATTCCATAGCGACATGACGATGGTTCCCACACCCGCCTTCTTGAAGGCGCGCTGCAGTCCGTACAACCCTTCTGTGGTGGCCTTGCCTAGTCCCGACTCGCAGGCCGACAACACCACCATTTCGGTGTTGCTCAAGTCGAGGCGCGCTATGTCGTTTGCAGAGACGATGCCGCCCAACACGCCCTTTGGCAGAGCTTTCCCTTGCCATGCAGCATTGCCTCCCGACAACACAAGGCCCGACAGTGCCATAGCGTCGGTGTAACCTTTCAGGTAGTCCACGTTCTCTGCATTTTTCGGCGTATAGTAGAAAGCATGGGTGGCTATCTGCAAAATTCTCGGCGACTTACCATGCATGGCGAGAAACGACTCTTCCGTTCCTTCCTTGCCCATATACGTCTTCACCAGCCATTGGTTCCTCTTCAGAATAAGCTCTATCTTCCTCACTTCCTCTTTGCTTCCACGCAATTCGCCGAACGCGGAGTCGCCGCACACGCAGGCTCCACGTGTGGGCATGAGGTCAGACAGGTCGTACT
>CAVCAV010000224.1:0-4420 GCA_963600165.1 Christensenella sp. UBA1685
TGGCGCGGTCGTTGCGATAGTTGAAGAAGATGACAACGTCGCCTTCCTTGATGCGTCCGTCCACGTTGGCGTTGACGAGGGGTTCCATGAACTCGTCGGTGTTTTTATGCTCTTCGCTGTCGGAGTCGTAGCAGCTCTGCACGCCTTCTACCATGTCGGTCACCTGGCGTCCCTTGCCTTCTACGAGCTGGTCGTAGGCGAGCTTGATGCGGTTCCAGCGCTTGTCGCGGTCCATGGCGTAGAAGCGGCCTATGATGCTGGCGATGTGTGCGCCGTTGGCGTCGCAGACTTTCTGGAGGTCGGCAATGAAGCCCTTACCGCTCTTGGGGTCGGTGTCGCGGCCGTCCATGAAGCAGTGTACGTAGGTGGAGTCGGCCACGCCGTATTCCTTGGCAATCTCCACGAGCTTGAAGAGGTGCTGGAGTGAGGAGTGTACGCCGCCGGTGGAGGTGAGGCCCATGAGGTGGAGGCCCTTGCCGTTTTTCTTGGCATACTCGTAAGCGCTGACCACTTCGGGGTTCTTCATGATGCTGCCGTCGGCACAGGCGCGGTTGATTTTCACGAGGTCCTGATAGACGATACGTCCGGCGCCGATGTTGAGGTGACCTACTTCGGAGTTGCCCATCTGTCCGTCGGGCAGACCGACGTTCTCGCCGCAGGTGAGGAGCTGCGAGTGGGGATAGGTTACGTTGAGGTGGTCCATGAAGGGGGTGGGAGTCTCGAAGATGACATCGCCGTGGTTGTGCTTGCCGATGCCCCATCCGTCGAGAATCATAAGAAGAGCTTTCTTTGCCATTTTGTATTGCTGTGTTATTGAGTTTTGTTTCGTTATGTTCGTGAGATGCTGCAAAGTTACTCGCATTTATGGAAATGGGCAAATGTGCTGCGCGAATATGCAAATGTGCAGATGTGAGAATGTGCAAATGCAGAATGCTTATAAAGGCCAAGCGCGTGGGGGCTATGCGGGCGAATAATCATTTATGACAATTCATGGTTCATTCATGTTTTTCTTTTTAAAACACGAATTATCATGAATGAACCATGAATTGGTCATGAATTATTCTTTGAACATAAATGTTCTTGAATTCTCATAAATTCTTGTTCGCGCAAGCCGCGCAAGCGAGCTCGGGAGAGCTCGCCCCCATCGTTCGCTCACATCGTTCGCCCCCATCGCTTGCGCCCTCACAGGCATTACTCATTTGCACATTTGCATATTTGCACATTTGCACATTTGCACATTCGCGAAGCGCTCGCCTCCATAGAGGCGAAAAAACGGGCCGCGCATCACTGCGCAGCCCGTTCAGCTTATGCGATGTGCAGTCCTATAATATATACAAGGTCTGCACGGTGAAAAATTTCTTTTCTGCGTTCCGGCGCGGGGCCGGGAGGTGTTTAGTCCTCGGCGTCGGCTTCGGCCCAGTTGTCGGAACTCCAGGCGTGGTCGCCGGAGAGGAAACCGCCTTCGTCGATGGTTTCGTCCGTCGTGCTTATCTTCGACCCGATGGCCATCATGGCGCTGTCGGGACCGAGCACGATGGTTTTCAGTGCGGGTGTGATATATGTTTTCTTCATAATGTATATCGGTTCGTTGTTGGGTTCGTTAAGTTGGGGAGTTTAGGGAACGAGCACTTTCTGACCCTTGTCGGTGATGTAGAGTCCGTGAACGGGATAGAGCACGGGACGGCCGTTGAGGTCGAAGTATTTCACGCTCTTTGCATTGCCGTCTTCCACGGTGGCTGCGCCAATGCCGTCTACCTTGCCGAAGCTGAGGCTGATGGCCGAGGTGGTGGAGCCGGAAGTGCTCTTCACGATGTAGGGCTTGTTGGCGGGCACAGCGGTGGCGGTGTTCACCATGAAGGCTACGTCACCGCTGTTCGTCTTGCCGAGACCGTAGGTGGAAGATTCGTCGAAGTTGATGCGGCGAGCGGTGGTGCCGCTGAGGGCGTTCGTTACGGTGTTGTCGGTGGTGGTGATGGCGAGGTCGACGTTGGCCGAGCCGCTTTCGTTGTAGAGGATGGCAGCGGTGTTGGCGGGGATGACGCCGTCGGTGAACTCGGCGAGGAGCACGGCGCCGTCGGCAAACTGCGAACCGTAGTAGGCCTTCACGCTGGAGCCGTCAGGAATCTGCACGGCGAAGGGGTAGCAAACGCCGGTGAAGCCGGTCTCGCCGATGCTGACGGGGATGGAGCTGATTTTCTCGAACTTCCAGTAGCCGCCTTCGTCGGAGGCATCGTCCCAGTTCTTAAGCGTGGTGCCGCTGTTTCCATCATAGGCATTGATAATGTGCGTGCCGAACTTCATCTGCAGTTTGACGTACTTGTCGGTGCCGGTCTGGACGGTGGTGTTGGCGCTGAGGGTAATGGCTTGGGTTACGTATGAGTCCAATGTAGGAATGTCGAGGTCGCTTTTTTCCGAAATACCTACGCGCATGCCGATGTTGGCGCTCTTGAGGAAGTATTCGCCGCTCGTGGAAGAAGCTACAAGCTGGAAGAGCTGCGGCACGAGGGGTGTGGCGTCTGCCACACGGGAGAGCTTACGGTCGATATTTTCGTTGTTTTGGTAGGCGGTAAGCATAGTGCCGTCCTTGTCTACGCTAAGGTTGGCTGTGGTGACGTATTTATTGTTGATGCCGTTGCAGTTGATGAGGCGGTAGTAGGCATTGACGTCGGGAACGACGGTTTCCAAGGCTGCTTTGTAGGCGGCATCGAGTTCTGCAAGCGTGGTGACGGCTTCTATTGCGGAAGCGCTGGCAGAAAGGTCGGTACCGGCGGAGAGGTAGGTTTCGTCGGCAGCGAGGGGGCTGTTCTTGGCGCAGGTTTTGCCGAGGGTGAGGAGGTCGGCGTCGGTGTCGACGGCACGGACCTTGAACTGTGAGCCGGCGTCGGACGAAGCGCTTCCGTTCGTCCAATTGCAGAAGCCGCCATTGCCATACCAAGAACTATACCCGTGGCCGGAAGGATTCGCATGGTTGCCAAAATAGGTAGTGGTGTTTTCCACACCGTTGCAAAGCGTGAAATCATAGCCGTCATTGGCGGTGTTGAAATAGAACACGGTGCCCGTAGCGGTCACATCGCCATTGCTGCTCAGGTATTTGCCGCTGGCTTTGTTTTTTATCTTTACACCCCAACCGCTTTCTTCAAATTGCCAAAGCGAGCGGCAGAACTGGTCGTAAGTGGTAGCGCTGGTTATCTCAAAACTACCGTCTACATAGTAGTGTGCATCGTTGCCTACAGTAGTGGCCGTTGCATCGGCGCAAGCATACTTGTGGTCTCCGCCACGGGTATTCATGGCATACCATGTGCCGAAAGTGACGGGGGCCGTGCCTTTCGTTACGGTTACGTTCAGCGTATAGGAATTTTCGCCGACGGCAGCATCAGTATAGTCAAACGTAAAGTAACTTGATCTTGGGGATACGAAAGCACTGAATTGCGTACCAAACGTTTTCACATATTTCGTGGTGTAAACGTTGTCGTTATAAGTCAAGTTTTCAGTAACCACAGCGGCAGCGGCATCTGCCGTCGTTACGGGGATGATTTTGAAGCGGCTGTTATCGCCGTTTCCGGTCCATCCTACGAAGTCGTTGGGATTGCCGTTGAAGTAAACGCCTGCAGTGGTCTTGATGCCGAAATAGTGGTTGGTGGCGTCAAGTTCTTCGATGGTAAACTGGTAAGCAGTTTCTTCTGTGGCGGAAACGGGAGTGGAGTTTGCGCTGGTTTTCGTTTCGGGCATATAGTAGTCGCCGACAGCGGTTTTGATGGTGTACTTCGTTACGCCATCAGTGGTCACGGGCTTGATGTGGAACACATAGAGTCCGGCTTCGATAGACGTAACGTCGATGCTCGCCGACACGCTCATGTTGCCGTCAACGGCATTGTACTTGAGGTAACGACTGCGGCCGTTGTTGTAGAAAACGTAGTCGCCTTCCGTAATGGAGTCGAGCGACGTAACGGCACTCGATTGGTCCACGGCCGTGGTCAAAGCCTTGAAGGCTTGGGCGTGCGCCGCGGTGGTTACTCCTGCAAACAGCAGAAGCAACGTCATGAAAAATGTAATTTTCTTCATACGCTTTATTTGTTTGTGATATGTTTTTATAGTAGTTCCCGGCGATGAGCTGCGAAAAGAGCAGCTTTGTCTCTGTCTCTGCGTTTTCGGCTAAAGGGCTTACAGGCTCAGTTTCACGCCCGTAGCAGCTATTGCTTCACGCGTACAAAATTATTGTTTATTTTTCTTTTCACAAACTAATTGGGGGGGGGTAAATTGTGATTAATTATTTTATATCGGCAAAAGGGTGAAGTTTTGGGGTGCTGAGATGGCAAAATGGGGCGCGGCGCTGCGCTTCGCGAATGTGTAAATGTGCAGATGTGCAAATGTAGAATGCTGATGAGGGCGAAAGCGCATGGAGCGAACGATGGGGACGTAG
>CAVCAV010000225.1:0-4408 GCA_963600165.1 Christensenella sp. UBA1685
GGTTTATCGCCCTGTGGTGGGCAAGTGCCGGAACGGCACTGATGGCGTTTGGCTGCCCAATGCGTCGTAAGCTTGCTTACGTAAGCAGTGGGCAGACAAACACCATCAAAAAAAACTCGAAGAGTTTGCCCACCACAGGGTGTTTTTCCGGTTTTTTTCTAATAATAAAGATATACTCCATAATCACCCTATGAACATATACTGTGTGGTTGTAACCTACAACCGACTTGCCCTGCTCAAAGAATGTCTGCAAGCCGTAGCAGGCCAGACCCGACGCCCCGACCGCATCATCGTGGTGGACAACTGCTCCACCGACGGCACCACCGAATATCTCCGCGACAATGCCGCCGAGCTCGGTCTCCACGTGGTGCATATGGACCGCAACGTGGGCGGATCGGGCGGTTTTTCCTGCGGACTGAAAGAGTCCGTACTCGAGGGAGCCGACTGCACATGGCTCATGGACGACGACACCATACCCGCCCCCGACCAGCTTGAGCGCCTTGCCGCCGTGGCCGAGGAAAAAGAAAACGTGGGCTTCGTCTACGGCCGCGTAAACTGGACCGACGGCCAGGCCCATCAGATGAACCGTCCCGGTTTCGGCAAACACACGCCCCAGCCCGCCGCCGAAGTGCAGCCCTGCCACACAGCCTCGTTCGTTTCCCTCCTCGTCACCACGCAGGCCGTGCTCAAAGTGGGACTCCCCATCAAGGAATTCTTCATCTGGTGCGACGACATAGAGTACACCCTGCGCATCTCCGACGCCGGTTTCCGTTCCTACTACGTGCCCGCCGCCGTGGCGCTCCACAAGTCCGTCTCCAACTACTTCCCCTCCGTCGACAAGGCACCCGCCCACATGGCATCCCGCTTCTACTACCAGATGCGCAACACCACCTACATGAAGCACACCCACGTGAAGTTCTACCCCCTCCTCTGGATTTCCACCCTCAACAAGCTTCGCGTGATGAAGCGCCGCATCAAGCGCCGCAACGACGGAACCGAAGCCGAATTCCTAAAAGCCGTCAAGCGCGGCTGCCGCGACGGCCTCCACTTCAACCCCAAAATAGAATACATCAACCCCAAACACATACGCAGGGCGACGCTTCGCTAATGTGCAAATGTGCGAATGTGCAAATGTGCGAATGTGCAAATGTGTTGCACTCTCCATGGGGCGAACGATGGGGGCGAGCTCTCCCGAGCTCGCTTGCGCGGCCTCACAGAGGCTTTTTTGTGGCTTCGCCTTCCATGGAGGCGACGTTTAAAACGTCGCTCAAAACCATTCCACCCCTCCCAATTTCCCTCAAAATCCCTCAATGAGGGACGAAAACCGCCAAAAACATCCCTCAATGAGTGACGAAATCCGCCGAATTCGTCACTCATTGAGGGATTTTCCGTATGTTTGTGCAAAGCGCATTGAGCGAACGATGGGGCGAACCTTCTATGGGGGCGAGCTCTCCCGAGCTCGCTTGCGCGGCTTCATCAACGCTTGCACATCCTCATCAACGCTTTTTCGCGTCCCCGCCCTTGCTTCGCCCCATTTCAAACGCCTCTCATAATCCAGCCCCAAAAACCGCACAACTTTATACAGAACTCGTAACTTTGCATACGTTATAAACACACACTATCCATATGACCCCCATCGTAAGCATCATCATGGGCAGCACAAGCGACCTGCCCGTCATGGAGAAAGCAGCCAAGTTTCTCGAAGAAATGGAAATTCCCTTTGAGATGAACGCCCTCTCCGCCCACCGCACACCCTCCGAGGTGGAACACTTCGCACAAAGCGCCAAAGAGCGCGGACTCCGCGTCATCATTGCCGGAGCCGGCATGGCTGCCGCCCTGCCCGGAGTAATAGCCGCCAGCACCACCCTCCCCGTCATCGGCGTACCCATCAAAGGCATGCTCGACGGACTCGACGCCATGCTCTCCATCATACAGATGCCTCCCGGCATTCCCGTAGCCACCGTGGGCGTAAACGGTGCACAAAACGCCGCCATCCTCGCCGCCGAAATGCTCGCCCTCTCCGACGAAGCCGTAGCCGCACGCCTCGCAGCCTACAAAGAAGGACTCAAGGAAAAAATCGTGAAGGCCAACGCCGACCTCAAGGAAGTGAAGTACAACTTCAAGACCAACTGATGGACATATTCAACTACAATCCGCGCCGTTCGCACACCGTCAACGTAGGCAACCGCCCCCTCGGCGGCGACTCTCCGCTCCGCATACAGAGCATGACCACCACCGCCACCACCGACACCGAAGGCTGCGTGCGCCAGTGCGTGGCACTCTTTGATGCCGGAGCCGACTACGTGCGCCTCACCACACAAGGTTCGCGCGAGGCCGAAAACCTCCGCAACATCAAGGCCGAACTCCGCCGCCTCGGCTACGACCGTCCCCTCGTGGCCGACGTACACTTCAATCCCGCCGTGGCCGACCTTGCCGCCACCATCGTGGAGAAAGTGCGCATCAACCCCGGCAACTACGTCGACCCCGCCCGCCAGTTCAAGCAACTCGAATACACCGACGAAGAATATGCCGCCGAGCTCCAGCGCCTCGAAGCCCGCTTCAAGCAGCTGCTCGACATCTGCCGCGAGCACCACACCGCCCTCCGCATCGGCGTCAACCACGGATCGCTCTCCGACCGCATCATGTGCCGCTACGGCGACACCCCCGAAGGCATTGTGGAAAGCGCCATGGAATTTCTCCGCGTTTGCGTGAAGGAACACTTCACCGACGTGGTCATCTCCATCAAAGCCTCCAACACCCAGGTGATGGTGCGCTCCGTACGCCTCCTCTGCCACGCCATGGAAAAGGAGCACATGGACTTCCCCCTCCACCTCGGCGTGACCGAAGCCGGCGAAGGCGAGGACGGACGCATCAAGAGCGCCGTAGGCATAGGTGCACTCTTGGCCGACGGCATAGGCGACACCCTCCGCGTGTCGCTCTCCGAAGCCCCCGAAGCCGAAATTCCCGTAGCCTACAAGCTCGCCTCCTATGTGGTGGAGCGCGCAGGCCATCCCATGATTCCCGCCACCCAGGCCCTGCAGTTTGACTACCTCCACCCCGTGCGCCGCGCCACGTGCCCCGTGGGCAACATAGGCGGTACGAACGTGCCCGTAGTGGTCAGCGTGCGGCCCAACGGCGAATCGGACGTAGCCCCCGAGCTCAAGCCCGACTACGTCTACTGCGGCCGTCAGCTTCCGCCCGCCTCCAAGCGCATACCCGACACGGGCTACATCGTCGACGCCGACTGCTGGAAGGGAGAAGAAAACACCTACCCCGCCTTCAACAAGCCCTACCTCATGCACGTACCCGCTTGTCAGGCACGCGTAAAGTTCCTCTTCCTCTCCTATCTCGACCTTGACGAAGAAGCTAAAGCCCTGCTGCGCCACGACTCCAACGTGGTGGTCGTTGCACAGAGCAACCATCCCAACCGCCTGGGCGAAATGCGCGCACTCGTCCACGAACTCTGGCGCGAGAATATCCCCACACCCGTCATCTTCTTCGAACAGTATGCCATGGGCGAAGCCGACAAGGAAGACTTCCAGCTCCATGCCGCCGCCGACCTCGGCGCACTCCTCTTCGACGGACTCACCGACGGCGTCATGCTCTTCAACCAGAAGCCTAAGGGCAAGCGCAGTCTGCCCGTCACCGTGCAGGACGCCACAGCCTTCGCCATTCTTCAGGCCGCCCGTCTGCGCACCTCGAAGACCGAATACATCAGCTGTCCCGGTTGCGGCCGCACGCTCTACGACCTTCCCGGCACCATAGCCCGCATCAAGGCTGCCACCGCCCACCTCAAAGGCCTCAAAATAGGCATCATGGGCTGCATCGTGAACGGTCCCGGCGAAATGGCCGATGCCGACTACGGCTACGTAGGCGCCGCTCGCGGCAAGGTAAGTCTCTACCGCGGCAAGGTCTGCGTGGAGAAAAACATTCCCGCAGAAGAAGCCGTCGACAAACTCCTCGCACTCATCGAAAGCGACCGCCACTAAAGGTTTTGCTGCGAACGATGGGGCGAACGATGGGGGCGAGCTCTCCCGAGCTCGCTTGCGCGAACAATAGCACCTTCCTTCCCCAAATCCCCAAATCCAAATTTTGGATTTGGGGATTTTTGGTTACAAAGAACTTCTTTACCCGTGTAGAGCGCGAAGTTAGGAGACTTCGCCCCCATCGTTTGGCCAAATCCAGAATTTTTTGATTTCATCACCGTTGTTTCCCGTGTAGAGCGCGAAGTCAGGAGACTTCGCCCCCATAGAGAGCGAAGGCGCAGCCCTGTATGTATTTTCCTAAAAAACACCTTATAATACCCCCTACCCCGCCAATTTCCCGCTTTTTACCTTGTTTTTCCTAAAAAATCGCCCCTTTTTCGAAATTGGACAACTTTGGAAAACTAAAAATTTCTTGGGGGGGG
>CAVCAV010000226.1:0-4388 GCA_963600165.1 Christensenella sp. UBA1685
ATTCAATCGTCGCCCCCATAGCGCGTGTAAGGGCCGCTCATGCGAAGTCAGGAGACTTCGCCCCCATACGCTACGCCCCCATCGTTCAATAAAAGCAAAAAGCGGGATCAGCCCTCGTCAGGCTAATCCCGCTTCTTTTTGTTGCTTTAGACTATATGTCCTCTACTGCACCATCACCTTCTGGGCGGGCTGCGTGGCGCCGTCCACGGTGAGCTGCACGAGGTAGATGCCGGGAGCAAGGGGCAGGCCGGTGTTCACACGCTGGCCGCCCACGGTGTAGGCTTCCATGCGGTCCACACGGGCGGAGGTGTGCAAGCGACGGTCGGCACCGCTGAAGGCGAGCACACGGGCCTCTGTGCCGCGCACGGTCTCGGGCTGGCGGATGGCGCTCACGTAACTGTTCACGCGGTTGCCGCCGGCGTTGAGCACGGAGTTGTTGCGGAGGTTGGCAGCGTCGTAGTAGTGCACGAAGGCTATCACCTGCATGTTCTCGGCCTTCCACAGGCTGTTGATCTCCACTTCGGGATAGGTCACGCTGAAGGTGGCGTCGTCGGCAAACGTGAGGCGGTCGCCGAGGTTGGCGGTGCTGAGCTGCTTGCGCACCACGCCGTTGTGGCGGAAACGCTCGGCAAGGTCGGCGGGAGCGTCGTCGGCGTCGAGGCCGTCCTGGATGTATTCGGCCGTGCTGATGCTGTCCTGCACGAAGTAGGTGGTGAGGTAGACGGGTGTGCCGGCGGCCACAATCTGGCGGTTCACAGCTCCGTGCACCGTGCAGCGGAGTTTGCCGCCGCTCATGTCGGCGTCCACGAGCACCTTGGCCATGGCGGGCTGGTTGGCAGCTTCCACAATGTCGTTGAGGTAGTTGGTGTAGGTGGGTTCGCCGTGGGCCTGCATCACGGGGTAGTTCTGGCCCGTGAGGTACGAGCGGTTGTAGGTGATGGCGGGATTGTACGTACCCTGGTCGCCGAAGAGGTAGAGGAGGTCTTTGTCGGCCTGGGTGGTGAAGGCGTCCTTGTTGTTGTAGCCGGCGTGGTGTGCCACGTAGAGGTTGGGCTTGGCGTATACCTCACGTGCCTGGTCGAGATAGTAGGCGAGGTACGGACAGTTGGAACACTTCTGCTCCGTGAACTCTTCCATAAGGGGAATGCGCACGAAGGCGTCGCGCGTCACGTAGTGGGTGCTGGTGCCGGGGCGGCCTTCCTGGGTGGCTGCGCCGTTGAGCTGCGACACGGTGAGGGAGAGCTGCTGCGCAGGGCCTTCTTCCGAACCGGGGGTGACGGAGAGGGCCACCACACGGCCGTCGTAGGCGGCAAGGGGCGAGGCGAGCTTCACTTCCACGGGGTGGCTTTCGGTGTCGCCGTCGCCTTTGGCCTCAACCACAAGACTGCTCACGCTCTCGGCGCTCTGGTTGTGGAGATAGACCTGCATCTTCACGGGCACGGAGGGCTCGATGGTGAGGGGAGCACTGGCCACGTAGGCATAGGCGGTGCGGGCCACGTCGGCTGCGGCACCGTCCTCGAGGATGGCCTGGATGAGGGGCGTTCCGCGGTCGGTATATTCGGTCCATGTGCCGTCGCTGCCAAGTTTCATCCAGCAACTGCCGGGCACGCTCACGGGATTGTAGGCTACCACGGGATAGGCGCTGCCGCGGAGTTCGTTCACGCCGAAGCCCACGTAGAGTTTCTCGCTGCCGATGGTCACGGGGGTGTCGAAGTAGACGTCGTTCCAGCCTTCGGCAAAGTCGACATACTTGCGCACGGGTTTGGCGGTGAAAATGTCGCCCTGGATGACCTGCACGTAGCTCCATTCGTCAAACTCCTGTTCGTAGGCGGTGCGGAGGAAGCAGCGTACGCCCACAATCTTCTTGCCCTTCAGGCGCTGCACGACGGGGTCGCTTGCGGGGTCGAGACAGAAGGCGGTGCTGAGGAAGCCGTTCTTGCCCGAACCGAGTCCGGAGATTTCCGCACCGTCGGGCGTCGTGGCGGGCGAATAGCCGTAATAGACGGCCTGCGTCTGCGCCGCACCGCACAGCGCGGTGAGGGCGAAGACGAGACTGAGCAATGTTCTCTTGATGTTCATGGCTTAACGCAATTCCTTGGTGACTACTGTTTTGCCGTTGACCACGCGCTTCACGAGGTAAACGCCGGGGGCGGGCTTCACGCCGAGGGGCATCTGCACGCCGGCGGTGGTGTAGACGGCCACTACGCGGCCTTCCGTCGAGGCTTCCACACCTTCGATGCCTGCGGGCGGGGTGAGGGTGCACTCGGTGGAGTTGATCACCTGACGGTGGTCGGCTGCGTTCTGTTCGCCACGGTTGATGAAGGCAATGACGCCGAGCTTGTCGGCTGCCCACTTGGAGGAGATGCGCTGGTCGAAGTGCTGGTGGAACTTACCGCCCTCGGTGGTGATTTCCGTGCCGAAGAGGGGGGTGAGGCGGCGACGGATGATGCACTCGTGGGTATATTCGCCTCCGTATTTCTCTTCTTCCGTTTCGTCCCAGAACTTCTGGCTGGTGCTCTTCACGTCGTGCTCCACAAGGTAGACGCTGAGGTAGAGGGGTTCGCCCTTGGGCATCACGCCGTCGGCAATGTCGCCGTCGATGTCAATGCTCACGCCTTTTTGGTCGTCGTTCACGCTGCCGGAGGCGGTGACGGAAGCGAACGTCGGAGTGGTGAGTATCTGGCTGTATACCTGTGCGCCGGCTTCGGTGTAAAGGGTGTGGCCCACGGTGGCGAGGCGGCCGGGCGAACCCCATGCGGAGTAGGAGTAGGTGTTGCGGTCGATGCTCTCGGCGGGAAGATAGACGAGGGTGCTGTCGTTGTCGAGGAGGGCGAGCTGCATGGTGATGGCGTCGTCGCTCTCGCTGCCGGTCATAAACTGGTCTTCGTTGTGCACGCTGATGAGGGTGAAGCGGTCGCGCATGCCTTCAAGGCCGCTGGTGATGTAGCCGAAGTAGGTGGGGCCGTACACGCTGTTCTCGTTGGTGTAGAACTCTATGAGGGGACGCTTCACGTATTTCGCTGCCACGTCGCTGGGCACGGCCAGCTGGTCGACGGTGGCGGTGAAGGGCTTGGCGGGCACTTCGCCGTTGACGTAGTTGAACGTGTAGGTGGCGGGACCCGACTTGAAGCAGTGGACGGGAATGTTGTACTTGGCGCTGTAGCCCGGGGCTATGGCGTTCTGGAGTTCAAACTCTTCGCTCCATACGGAGTCGCCTTGCGTGACCTGAATGCCGATGGAACCGATGTCGTTCGTACCGCGGTTGTAGATGCGCACCTGCGTAGCGGAGGTGGAGTCGGCACGGGAGATGACGTCGTACTGGAACGTGGGCACGGACACGATGTTGTGGAACTTGCCTTCGGCGTCTTCCACCGTGGCCATGAGGGCAAGCTGGCCCATGTCGTTGAGATCGCGCCAGATGGGGTTGCCGTTGGCGTCGTCGTCGCCTTCCTGGTAGAGGAGGCAGCTGTTCTTCACGTTGTGGGGATAGAGCGTGGGAAGGTAGTTGCCGGTGGTGAGTTTGAGCTTGAGGCCGAGGTAGAGGCTGTCCATGTCGGCGGTGATTTCCACGGCCTTGTCGAGCTTCACGGTGTTCCAGCCCACGGCGTTGGTGGGGGTGAACTTGGCGGAGGCGAGGTCGGTGCCGTTGATGTCGGTGCGCACGAAGGCCTGCACGGAGGGTTTGTAGGTGCGGTTGTTCCAACCTACCTGAAGGGAACGGATGGTGCCGCCTATGTAGTCGCCGAACTGTTCCTTGGTGAGGAGCACGGCGGCGCCAACGTTGCAGTCTTTTTCGGGGGTGATGCCGTCGGCTTCATAGATGTAGTCGCTCACGCTGCAGTAGCCTATGCTGATGGCGTCGACCGAGGTGGCGCGGGTAGCTTTCGTGGAGGCTGTGCTTTCGCTGGCGGGAAGTGCGGGGGTGAGTGCGGTCATGGGCACGGAGGCGGGAGCGGCGGCCTTGCTGTGGTGCCATGCGCTTTGCGCCGAAGCGGCAAAGGGTAAAGTGAGGAGGAGTGCGCCGGAAAGGAGCGCACGGGTGAGTAGAGGTTGTAACATAAGCCGTTATTGTGTTTGTTGATTTGCTGTTGATGGCTGAACGAGATGAACAATGTGACAAAAGTAGGCATTTTTATGCATAACGCGCTACATTATGCAGGAGAAACGTGCCGTTTACTGTCGTTTTTATGCATAAAGGAGCTATGGGGGCGAACGATGGGGGCGAAGTCTCCTGACTTCGCTTGAGCGATAAAAGCATTCTTTTTTCCGTGTAGAGCGCGACGATTCAATCGTCGCCCCCATGGGCGGGGACATCTGCGCGATGGTGTGCGGCGAAGCGGTGTGCGCCCTCTATGGGGGCGACGTTTGAAACGTCGCGTTGAGCGCGG
>CAVCAV010000227.1:0-4366 GCA_963600165.1 Christensenella sp. UBA1685
AAATTGCAGCGCACGTGTAGCCATGGTGTTGCCCCTTCAGGGCGCACAATCAGGGTGGGTGCATATACCCAGGGTGCCGCTTCGCTTGCCCTGGGCTATGTTGTGCTGGGCTTTCAGCCCGTCTTTAAGCCTTTCAGGCCGCTCGCCGCACAATACACTTTACCGGAAACGGGATGATTCATTTATTTTAACGGCCCTCCCCTCCCCCTCCGTTGCGACATTTAACGTCAAAACGATTATCCGTTTCAAAAAAACGTGCAAATTTGCGCCCGAATTTGATTTCCGACCACGGCCGTAGGCGTGACGCTTCCGGCCTGATAGAACGACACAATATAAAAGATGAGAAACATTTTGATAGCAACGTTGCTGGCGCTCTTGCCCCTGAGCTCGCCGGCACAAACCATAAAAGCCACGCTCAACACGCTGCGAAGCATAGCCCTCCCGCTCCTTGAAATTGAAACGGAGGGCCGCGTCAACCCCACGTTCAAACCCATAAAAGCACCGCAAGGCTGCTGGGGCGTGGGCATCACCGACAACGATTTTGTGGCGGGCCGCATGCGCATCACGTTGCTCGACTCCACGCTCTACGACAGCGGAGAATATGAAAAAGGAGAGTCGGGCATGAGAATAAGGGTGCGCGGAAACACGTCGGCCTTTGAGAAACAGACGCCCTACAAGCTGAAGCTCTCCAAAAAGGCGGACCTGCTGATGCGCGGCAACAAGAAGCTGAAGAACAAAAACTGGGCGCTGCTGAGCACACAAAAGGCGGGACAGCTGTTGTACACGTTTGCCGGACTGGAGACGGCGCGCATCGTGGGCATGCCGTGGCAACCCGAACTGGAGTTTGTGAACGTGATGCTCAACGGGCGTTACCTCGGAATTTACAACCTGGTGGAAACCGTTGAGCGCGCCGACGCACGCATCAAGACCGACGAAAGCGGCTTCGTGGTGGAGAACGACGCATATTGGTGGAACAGCGGCGACGCTTATTTCCACACCGCACACCAGATGTCGGAAATGGGCTTTACGTTCAAGTATCCCGACGAAGAAGAAGCCGACTCGCAGCGCACGGCGCAAATCAGGGACATCATGGAAAGGGCCGAAAGCGCGCTCTACGACACCGACGAGGAGGTAGACAGCCTGTTCGACTACCCGACGTTTCAGAAATGGGTGCTTGCCCACGACCTGCTCGGCACGACCGACGCGGGGGGTACGAACATGTTCTATGTGATGGAGAGCGTGGACTCTGCCGGCAACGCCCTCACGCCTTTGAAAGCGGGTCCGCTGTGGGACTTCGGCGCCATATTCCATTCGTCCGACTGGAGTTTGCAGCACACTTTCGGCACCACCTATTATCCGCAGCTTTTCAGGCGCCAGAAGTTCACAAGCGAATACGTCTGCCGCTTCGACAGTCTGAAGTCGACCTTCCTCCCTGCCATCTACGAAAAGTTCGACAGCCTCTATAAAAAACACGGTGAGGCCATCATGCAAAGCGCGCTCCTCTCCGACAGCGACAACTCGGAAGTGGAGACGCAGATTAGCGACATTCTGGCAAATTTTGCCGAACGTATCGAAGTGGTGGACAGCCTGATAAAGCGCGACTACGCCGCCGTCACCTCCATTGAAGTCCCCACGATGCAGACCGCGCGCGGGTGCACCCTCGTGAAGCGCGTCGACCTCTCGGGACGCGACTTTACGCACACCGATGCCCTGGCTTTGCCGCGCGGCATCTACATTGAGCAATTCAGCGACGGCAGCGTGAGGAAACGCATGGGGGGAAAGAAATAACTTTTGGGCAACTTGTAAAAATTATCTACGAGCCCAAATTTTTGGGCGGGCAGAAAGTGAACGATGGGAAAGAAAGTCTCCTGACTTCGCTTGCGCGAAGTTTCTACCCTCTATGGAGGCGACGTTTGAAACGTCGCGCTCTACACGGAATCAGGAACAGTTTACATGCTGCATTTAAGCTCTGAAAATAAAACGTTCAAAACATATAAAACGGGGCTACGCCTTTGAGGCTGAACTGTTGTGGACTTTCAAAACGAAAGGCTACGCCTTTTTCGCCGCATGAGGGCGTAGCCCCGTTTTATATGTTTTGAACGTTTTATTTTCACTCCATCTTTTTGTTTCTCGCGCAAGCGAGCTCGGGAGAGCTCGCTTGCGCGAAGTTTCTACCCTCTATGGAGGCGACGTTTGAAACGTCGCGCTCTACACGGAATCAGGAACAGTTTACATGCTGCATTTAAGCTCTGAAAATAAAACGTTCAAAACATATAAAACGGGGCTACGCCTTTGAGGCTGAACTGTTGTGGACTTTCAAAACGAAAGGCTACGCCTTTTTCGCCGCATGAGGGCGTAGCCCCGTTTTATATGTTTTGAACGTTTTATTTTCACTCCATCTTTTTGTTTCTCGCGCAAGCGAGCTCGGGAGAGCTCGCCCCCATCGTTCGCGCAAGCAGCGAGCGATGGGGGCGAAGTCTCCTGACTTCGCAAGGCGAAAAAAGGTAACTTTTATAAAGTATGCTTAGTTCGCGCAAGCGAAGTCGGGAGACTTTGCCCCCATAGTTCTGACTACACAGAAATTTTAACTAACTTTGCTACGAAAACCATTTCTCCCCTTCGACCCCCTACCCCATTATGAAGAAAACCCTACAACTCCTCCTCGTTCTGCTCACCTTCGCCCTCGGCGCCACGGCGCAGAGCGAAGCGCCCAAACGCGAGTTTCGCGGTGCCTGGATTCAGTTCATCAACGGACAGTTTCAGGGCATGACCACCCGGCAGATGCAGGACAACCTCACCAACCAGCTCAACGAACTGCAGCGCTGCGGCGTGAACGCCATCATGTTTCAGGTGCGCGGCGAAGCCGATGCCTTCTACGCCTCGCCCTACGAGCCGTGGAGCCGCTACCTCACCGGTCAGCAGGGACGCGCCCCGCAGCCCTACTGGGACCCTCTGGCTTGGATGGTGACGGAATGTCACCGCCGCGGCATGGAACTCCACGCCTGGATCAACCCGTTCCGCGCGAAGACGAAGGGCACTAAGGAACTGGCCGTCACGCACCCCTACGTGAAGCACCCCGAGCGCTTCTTTGAGTACGACGGACTCTATCTCTTCGACCCCGGACTCCACGAAAACCGCACCTACATCTGCTCCATTGCGGCCGACATCGTGCGCCGCTACGACGTGGACGGACTCCACATCGACGACTATTTCTACCCCTACCCCGTGGCCGGACTGCCCATCCCCGACCAGAAGACGTATGCCAAATATCCCAACGCCATCAACAACATCGGCGACTGGCGGCGCTACAACGTGAACCTCTTCATAGAAATGCTCTCCGACTCCATCCACCACGCCAAGCCCTGGGTGAAGTTCGGCGTAAGCCCCTTCGGCATCTACCACAACGCCAAGGCCGGCAGCAACCTGCCCGGCTCGAAGACCAACGGCACGCAAAACTACGACGACCTCTACGCCGACGTGCTCTACTGGATAAACAAAGGTTGGGTGGACTACACCGTGCCGCAACTCTACTGGGAGATAGGCCACAAGGCGGCCGACTATGCCGAGCTCGTGCAGTGGTGGAGCCGCTTTGCCGGCGGACGTCCGCTCTTCATCGGTCAGGACGTGGAGCGCACCGTGCGTGCCGCCGACCTGAAAAATCCGCAGCAGAACCAGATGGCGGAAAAGTTCCGCCTGCAGCGCACGCTCCGCGGCATACAGGGTTCGTGCCTCTGGTACTCCGCCGCCGTGGTGCGCAACGAAGGCAACTTTGCCACGGCACTGAAGCAAAACTATTTCCGCACGCCTGCCCTCCAGCCGCTCTTCCCCTTCCTCGACGACAAGGCGCCGAAGAAGCCCCGCAAGCTGAAGGCTGAGTGGATGCCCGACGGCTACTACCTCTTCTGGACGGCGCCCAAGGCGAGCCGCATGCTCGACGAGGCGCGCAGCTATGCCGTCTACCGCTTTGCCAAGGGCGAACGCATCGACCTCCACTCCTCCAGCCACATCGTGGCCGTCACGCCGCAAACGATGTACAAACTGCCCTACAACGGCGGCCAGACGAAATACACCTACGTGGTGACGGCCCTCGACCGCCTGCAGAACGAGTCGAAGCCCGTGAAGACCAACGTGAAGCTCTAAGCGAACAATGGGGGCGAAGTCTCCTGACTTCGCATGCGCGGCATCATGCATGCTTTTGCGCGGCATTCCCCCTCTATGGGGGCGACGATTGAATCGTCGCGCTCTACACGGCTTGCTCGCGCACAACGCGACGTTTAAAACGTCGCCCCCATAGAGGGCGCACATCGCTTCGCCCCAAAATCATCGCTCATCTATTCCCTCCATAAAGGGCGCACACTCGCAAAGC
>CAVCAV010000228.1:0-4331 GCA_963600165.1 Christensenella sp. UBA1685
CATCCCGTCCTTCGCTTCCAGCCGTGAAGCACCGCTACCGCTTTGTGGCCGTCGCTACTTGCCACGACGGCCGGCACGGCTTCAAGGTGTTGCCTGCCGTGTATGAAAGCATTGTGAAGTATTACCGTGCCGCTTCAGGCGACCCTAACATTGCCAAGGTGGAAATCTTCCAGAGCAACAACGACTATTTCGGACTCTATCCGTCGTCTGCCGCCCTGAAGATCTATTACTTCAAGGAGGGGGATTATGAAAAGATGATGGTCGGCGCGGTGCCGATGGTCATCGACGAGCATTCGGTACATAAGGCTTGACATTCTATAAAATCCTAATAGCATAAAACAAGGGCTGGCGCTTCACGCGAAGTGCCAGCCCTTGTTGTACATATACCTCAAACCTTACTTCAGCGCCTTGGCCTTGAGCGGTTCGTTGGTGGTGACGAAGTCAATGCACGAGCGGAAGAAGCGCTGCACGGCGGCGAGGTCGTCCACGGTCCACACGTTGGTGATGAGGCCGAGTTTGTGGGCTTTCTTTATCCAGTCGGGGTGGGCGTCGAACACGGCGTCTTCGTAGTCGATGCCGGCATAGCCCGCAGCCTTGGCCTCTTCGGGCGAGAGGTCGCCGTTGAGGTACGACACCTTGAGTTTCGGATTCTTCTTCACAAGGTAGTCGCAGGCGTGCTTGCTGAACGAGATGTACTCCGTGCGTGCGTCCATTCCGGCTTCACCCACGAGCTTCAGCACGGCATCCACGCAGCGGTCTTCGTCGGCCTTCTGCGTATGTTCCTTCACTTCGAGGATGAGCTTCATGGTGCCGAGCGACTTGGCTGCGTCGAGATATTCGCCGAGGGTGGGAATGACCTCGCCGTTGGCAAGGCGCTTCTCGCGCAACTGGGCGAGCGTGGCGTCTTCAAGGCGGAGACCGTCGATGTCGTCGTCGTGGAAAACTACCACTTCGCCGTCGCGGGTGATGTGGACGTCAAACTCCGAACCGTACACGCCGATGCTGAACGTGTTGCGCAGCGAGGAAAGGGAGTTTTGGGCGGAGCCTTCCGTCTTCCAGTAGCCTCGGTGGGCGATGACCTGCTGCGCTCTGCCCTTGCGGGCGGCACAGGTGAGCGTGCCGAAGGAAAGGAGCAGTGCAAGGATAAATACTATTCGTTTCATGAAAATCTGTTTGTGTTTTGCGCCGCGTATGGAGTTCTACACTGCGTTAGTGTTTGACATGAGGGCGAAGCAGCGCAAAAGCCCCTGTGGGGCCGCCTCCATCGTTCGTTAGAAGCCTACTTTCACCATTACGCCGACCATGGCGCGCGTGCCGCCTACGTAGGTGGGGAAGCCGATTTGGCGACCTGAGTTGCCTGCATCGACCACATATTTCTGGTCGAGCACGTTCTTGCCGAAGGCGCCTATCTCGTAGTAGACCTTGCCGGGCTTGAAGCGGTAACCGGCATTCACGTTGAGCAGGCCGTAAGCTTTCTGCGTGAGTTCGGGTTCGTTGCTCTCCTCGAAGAATACCTTCGACTTCCAGGAGTAGGTGGGACGGAAATAGACCGTGCCGGTGTTGCCCACGGGAACGCTGACGTCGATGCCCGCGGCAAAGCTGTTCTTCGGCGTGAGGCGGAAGCGGTGGCCGGCGTAGCGCTGGGCTTTGCCGTTCTCGTCGGTGTCGTTGAACTTGCCGTCGATGTAGCTCCAGTTGCCGAAGATGTTCAGCCAGCTGCAGGGCGAGTAGCTCAGGCTGGCTTCCACACCGAAGGAGTGGGCACGGCCGGCGTCGTCGTATTCATACTTGCTCTTCTCGGCGTTGAACACGGACGTCTGGTAGTTGTACCAGTCGTAGTAGTAGGCACAGACGTCGTAGCTCAACCGTCCGTCCATCACGCTGCCTTTCACGCCGGCTTCGTAGCTGTAGATGACCTCGGGCTTGAGCGTTTCGAAGTCCTTCGGGTCGTTGTTGAAGTAGAGCACACCCGGACGGCGTCCGCGCGACACGCTGGCGTAGATGTTGTTGCGTCCAATCATGTAGTTGAGTGCCACGCGGCCCACCCACGAGAGGTAGTTGTCAGAGGCCGTCACCTTTGCGCCGTTGTCGGTAGGCTTGTAGAGCACGGCACCGAACAGGCTGGGCACGGTGGAGGAAGAGTAGCCCGTCTTCTGGTGTTCGTACGTTCCGCGAAGGCCCACGGTGAGGTTGAAGTGGGGCGTAATCTTGTATGTGCCGTCGGCATAGATTTCGGCAGCCTGGTTGGTGCCGTAGTTCTTGCCGTTTTCGGAGTAGTGGGTGTCGAGCGCCTTGGCCGAAATGCCCTGCAGCGTGGCAAGGATGGTCTTGCCCTGGTCGCCGAGGGCGGCGAGCGTCTGGTCGAGGTCCATGCCGAGCTGGGCGAAAGCGCCTTTGAGGTCGCCGTAGATGTCGGGTGTAGTGGTGGTCTGTGCCGGTTTGCCGTCGGCGTCGACGGCCGGCGTGTCGGGGAACCACTTATGCATGAGTGCCGTCAGCGCATTTTCCACAATGGCCTGCTGCGCTTCGGGAAGGCCTTGCGAGAGGAGTGCCTTCACGTTGTCCACCTGGCTGGAGAGCTGGCTCTTCAGACTTTTCTGGATGTAGACGGGGTAAAGATACTGAAGATTGGCGGTAGCGTTGACCTCCTGTGAGGAATTTTCGTAGAAATAGCTTGCGCCCACGAAAGCCGAGAAGCGCTCGTGGTTGTCGTAGTTGAAGCGGAACTCCTGGCTGAACTGTGTGCCTTCGGCCTTTTCCTGGCAGAGGAGGAGGGGGAGGTAGGTGCCGTCGGCGTCGAAATGTTCGTTGCTGTTGAAGGCGCGGAAACCGGTGATGGAGTTGAACGTCCAGCGGGGATTGATGCGGTGGTCGGCATTGAGCGTGGCACCGCCCACGTTGCGCTTGATGCCGAGCGCCTTGCCGGCTTCGAGGTTGGCGGGGCTGTTGGGGTCGGTGTTGCCGTAGGCACCGTCTATGCTGTGGAACGACGTGCCGGGATAGTTGTCGTGCTGGTAGTCGAGGGTGAGGCAGAACTGCGTGTTGTCGTTGGCCCACCATTTTGTGGAGTTGCGAAGGGCTATGGCGCTCTTGCCGTTGAGGCGGCCGCCGGCGAGGTTACGGATGAATCCGTCGTGGGCGTCGTAGCTGAAGGCAATGCGGTTGGCGAGTTTGCCGGAGAGGATGGGGGTGTTGAGGAAACCGCTGGCCTGACGCTGGTTGTAGGTGCCGTAGTTGAGGGAGAGTTCGCCGCTGAGTGCGTCGACGGGCTTGTGGCGGATGATGCTGATGGCGCCTATCTCCGCACCGCGTCCGAAGAGCGTGCCCTGCGGACCTTTCGTCACTTCCGTGCGCTCAAGGTCGAAGAGTTCCACGGCCGAAGCGTGGCTGCGCGAGGTCGACACGCCGTCCATGAACACCGACACGCGGGGCTGGGCATACGATGCACCGTCGTCCGACGTAACGCCGCGCACCACATAGCCCGGCGTGTTCGGACTCTGGAGCTGAATCTGCACACCCGGAGTGAACTGCACCACTTCGTCCATCTGGCGGAGGTTGAGCTTCTCCATGACAGCACCCGTCACGGCGCTTACGGCCACGGGAATCTCCAGCGAACTCTGGGCTTTCTTCTGGGTGGTGACGATAACCTCGCCAAGTGCCTGTCGGTTCTCCTTGAGGGTGACGGCGAGGTCGGCAGAGTCGATGGCCTTCACGAGGGTGGTGTAGCCGATGCAGGTGAAGGTGAGCTTGTCGCCTTCCTGGGCGTTGATGGTGAAAAGGCCGTCCTTGTCGGTCTGGGCAATGCGTCCGCGGCAGCTTACCACCACTTCCGGCATGGCTTCGCCCTGCTCGTTGGTCACTTTGCCTTTCACTTCTTTCACGTCGTTGGCTTTTGTGCCTACAGGGTCGTTGCCCTCGTTTACGTTTGCTGCACGGAGTTGGCTGCAAAATGTGCCCGGCACGAGCAGACCGGCCATGGTCAGGGCCATTACGCTTTTTTTCATAATGTGCTTAGTCTATGTGTGTTTGAGTTGTTGACGGTAAGGGGAATATATTTGAAAATGGGTAGCGCGGTTTGTAGGTGAGGACTTGCGCGAGGAGCGGGCTGAAAGCCCAGCATAACATAGCCCAGGGCAAGCGAAGCGACACCCTGGGTTATGTTGTATATAATCCACATGCGCCCTGAAAGGGCAACATAATGTCTGTTTCGGGTATGCCGGCGCGCATTTGTAGCCATTGTGCTGCCCTTTCAGGGCGTGCAATCAGGGGAGGGTACCGTTAACCCAGGGTGTCGCTTCGCTTGCCCTGGGCTATGTTGTGCTGGGCTTTCA
>CAVCAV010000229.1:0-4328 GCA_963600165.1 Christensenella sp. UBA1685
CAAAGCATCCCACATTTGCACATTTGCACATTTGCATATTTGCACATTCGCGAAGCGACACATTCCCACATTTGCACATTCGCACATTTGCACATTCGCGAAGCGACACATTCCCACATTTGCACATTCGCACATTAACACTCCCTCCCATGGCAGACAACATAAAATACCGCTTCATACAGAACGTGGGCGACTACTTCCCCTCGGGCTACTTCAACGACGACTTCCTCGACAAGGTGCAGAAGTGCGCCGGCGTTTCCGCCGAAGGGCTGAAGGCGCTCAACGCACCCTTCGTGGCCCTGCAGAAGAAATACGACGACTACAAAAACTTCATCGTCAACGAACATCCCCGCACCGAGGATGCCATCAAGCATACCCACGACTTCAACTCCCTGCTGCTCGACATTCTCGGCTACGACCCGAGCCACGCCTACCACGAACACCTCGTGGTGCGCGACGAGTCGGAACCCATTGAGGTCATCCCCGTGCGCCACATCCTCCGTCAGGGAGGACGAACGAAGATGCTCATTATGGAAATGCAGCACCTCATCACCGTCGACGAGCAGGAGCCCGCGGGCCTCTTCGAGCAGCAGTACGAGAGCGAGCCGGACCGCACCACGCCCCATCAGAAGTACTATGCCGGACAGTGGCGCTTCGTCTTCGACCTCGACCGCGAGCGGTACAAAATTTCGCCTGCCGTCATCAACAAGGCCATCACGCACATTTTCCTCCTCCCCGAAGAGCGCCGCCCCCACTTCATTCTCATGATGGCGGGCAACGCGGTGTTTCTCTTCGACAAGGACAAATGGGCGAAGGGGGCGTACCTCGAGTTTTCGCTCGACGAACTCTTTGCACAGGCGCGCATACCGGCTTTCCGCAACTACTACGCGCTCTTCCACATGCTCTGCGCCAAGGAGACCTTGGCTGCCGACACCGACACGGTGCTCATGGACAGCATCATTGAAGAGAGCTACCGCAACGCCTACGAGGTGACGAAGGACTTGAAGGAGGGCGTAATCCTTGCCGTGGAAACGCTCGCCAACGAGGCGCTCCACTGGTGGAAGCAAAACGGCTCGCTGCCCGTGACGGACTATACCGACGATGCTTTCGAACAAGAGGTGAAGGACGACTGCCTCACCATCATCTACCGCCTGCTCTTCCTCTTCTACGCCGAGAGCCGCAGCGAGCTGGAGATTCTGCCCCTCAACGACGAGGTCTACAGCCGCGGCTACTCGCTCGAAGCGCTCCGCGACCTCGAGACGGTGCGCCTCAACAGCCAGGAGAGCCGCGACGGCTTCTTCTTCGACGAGAGCATTCGCCACCTCTTCGCCCTCCTCTCCGACGGCCACAACGCGGCGCAGGGCGAGGGCAAGAGTTTCCGCGTGCGCCCCATCGACTCGCCGCTCTTCAACAACAAGTATCTCCACCACCTCGCTCCCGTGCGCATACGCAACGTGAAGTGGCAGGAAATTATCCGTGCGCTCTCGCTCTCGAAGAAGAAGAACTACTGCGGACGCATCAGCTATGCCAACCTGGGTGTGAACCAGTTGGGCAGCGTGTACGAGAGTTTGCTGGCGTTCCGCGGCTTCTATGCCGAGCAGGACTACATTGAGGTGCACAAGCAGGGCCATCCCGAAGACGGCACCTTCCTCGTGCCCTACAGCCGCATGGGCGACTTCGACATCCGCGAGGTGCGCTGCGACGAGGAAACGGGGCGCCCCGTGGTACTGCCGAAAGGCACGTTTGTCTACCGCCTCAACGGCCGCGACCGCCAGAAGTCGGCGTCGTACTACACGCCGGAGGTGCTCACGCGAAGCACGGTGAAGTATACGCTGAAGACCATCATCGACGAGGTGGCTTCGGGAAAGCGCCCCGCCACGGAACTCCTCGAACTGAAAATCCTTGAACCTGCCATGGGTGCCGCGGCTTTCCAAAACGAGGTGATCAACCAGGTGGCGGAGGCGTACCTCACCTACCAGCAGCAACAGCTGCGGCAGAAGGGGCGGCAAAACTGGCGCATCTCGCCCGACCACTACCGCGACGAGCTGCAGAAGGTGAAGGCTTACATTGCCACACACAACGTTTACGGCGTGGACCTCAACCCCACGGCCATCGAGCTGGGCAAACTCTCGCTCTGGCTCAACGTGATTCACCGCGACATGGAGACGCCCTTCTTTGCCAACCGCCTTACGGTGGGCAATGCCGTGGTGGGGGCGTGGCTGAAGGTCTACAGCCGCGAGGAGGTGTATGCGCTCAAGTCCACCACGGGCAAAAACCGCCTGCTGCCTAACAAGTGGTGGGAGAAGGCGCCGCACCGCGTGAAGTTCTTCTCCAACCGCGTGAACCGTTCGGTCAACGAGGTGTACCATTTCCTCTTGCCCGATGCGGGTATGCTGGGCGTGCGGAGCATCAAGGAGCAGAAACGGGAGAACAAACAGGCGGACGCCCGCATGGCGGCCATGCTGAAGGACTGGACGGCCCCCATTGGCGAACAGGACTTCCGCACGCTGCAGCGCCTCTCGGCAAAGGTGGACGTGCTGCTGAAGGAATATTTTGCCGACCAGCTGTCCATTGACAAATACACCAACAACCGCCGCGAAATTTGGGACGGATCGGACCACGCCGATGCCGCTGCGAGCCTCTTCCGTGCCGAGGAGCAGGCGGAGACGTATGCCCACAAGCAGGAACTCTTCGACACGCGCTACCGCCGCGACAATGCCTACCGCAAACTCCGCCTGGCAATGGACTACTGGTGCGCCCTGTGGTTTTGGGAATACGACGATGCCGACGCGCTGCCCACGCGTGAGGAGTTTTGGGCGGACATCGAGGCGCTGCTCAATGTGGACAACGCGCAGCTCGACCGCCGCACGCGCCAGGCGCTGGAGCGGGCGGGCGCTGCCGTGGCTGCGGACGACGGTGCCGACGCTGCAGCCCAGCGCCTCACGGAGGACGAGTCGGAGATTGTGACGCGCACGCAGGAACAGCTCCTCACGGCGCAGCACGGCACCTCCTCGCTCTTTGCCGAGGACGAACCGCTGCGCCTGCAGATTGCCGACCGCCTGGCAAAGCGCTACCGCTTCTTCCACCCCATGCTGGAGTTCATAGAGGTGTTCTGGCTCAGGGACGGTTTTGACATTATCTGCGGTAATCCGCCGTGGATCAAGATGGAGTTTAAGGAGACGGACATCATTTCGGAGAAATATCCCGAAGTGGTCATCCGCAAGGTGTCGGCTCCCGACGTGCGCCAGAAGCTCTCGCTCTTTATGGAAAACCCTGCGCTGAAGGCGCTCTACCTCAGCGAGCAGAACGAACAGGCGTGCAGCACGGCTTTTATGAACGCCTTCTGCAACTATCCGCTCTTGGTGGGCCAGCAGACCAATCTCTACAAATGTGTGTTGGAGAACTGCATGGAGCTGGCGTCGGAAGAGAAGGGATATATTGGTATATTGTGTCCCGACGGCATTTATGACGACCCGAAGGGACAGCCGCTGCGCAGAGAACTATACAAGCGGTTGAGGTATCATTTCCAGTATCAGAATGAAATTCTACTTTTTGCAGAAGTAGCACATCGGCATATCTATGGAAGTCAAGTTTTAGGGCCCAAACATCAATGCGTTTCATTCTTTTCCATCAGCAACCTGTTCCACCCCAACACCGTGGACGCTTGCTTTGCCCACGACGGGCACGGAGAGTGCGGCGGCATCAAGGACGAGAACGGAAAATGGAACACCCAAGGCCACCGCGACCGCATCGTTACGTTCACCGAAAAAGAGATTGCCCTCCTTTCCGACACCTTCGAGGACGGCACCACAAAGGACTGCGCCAAACTCGTCAGCATTCACAGCAAGGAGATTCTCGACGTGCTGGAGAAGATTTCCAACTATCCCACTCATGTAAAGGACAAGGAGTCCATCATCACCGTAGCCATTGACCAGACTCATGGTGTGGACGACGGCATTATGCAACGCTTGGTTAAAGTGCCCGACGTGGACCGCTACGAAATGATTTACAGCGGCCCGCACTTCAATGTAGCGAATCCTTCTTACAAAACGCCTCGTAAAGAATGCATACTCAAATCCGATTACGACAACATCGCTTTCACCGAAATAGGCGAGGACTACGTGCCCCGCTCCAACTACCAGCCCGTCATGCCCCTTGCGGAGTACAAAAAACTCTTCAAGGGCTTCCCCTGCGGACAGAACGAAAAGGGAGAAACGGTGTATGAGGACTGGATAGACTATTATAAGGTGGGGTTCAGAGAAATGGTTGGACCTTCGTCCGAACGGACGTTGATATGTGCTGTCTTGCGCAGCAAGACAGCACATATC